>CASGDV010000121.1 GCA_949300335.1 uncultured Bacteroidales bacterium
ATTAATTTTTGCGATACCTCCAAATTTGGCTTTTCTAGGGCAATTGGAGGTATTCTTTTTATCTTTAGCTAAGATACAAATTTTATATTACATTGGCAATCAATTCGTTATGAAATTCTAATCTTTTTACGATAGTCCCTAGTCTATTTTAATTGTTTCACAAATGCAATCTTACCGGTATGCCGAGTCTGTCCAGATATTTTTTCAGGTCCGGAATCCGTATTTCACCATAATGAAATATGGAAGCTGCAAGAGCTGCATCAGCATTTCCGCCATCTGAAGCCAGTACGTCATATATGTCTTTTTCACAGCCGGCGCCACCTGATGCTATGACAGGTATCGTCAGAATTTCCGACATTTTTTGATATACGTCGCAAGCATATCCTTTCTTCGTACCGTCATGGTCCATTGATGTAAACAGAATCTCGCCGGCACCATAATTCTGGACTTTGCATACCCAGTCGAACAGTTCTATTCCGGTAAGTCTGGTCCCGCCATGAGTTGTAATCTTCCAGTTCCCGCCATCAACCCTGGCATCTACGGCAACGACTACACATTGGGAGCCGAATCTGTCCCTCAATTCGGAAATCAGAGCCGGTCTTGCCACAGCCGCACTGTTTATGGAAATCTTGTCGGCTCCGGCCTTCAGAAGCAGAGCGGCATCCTCCACTGACGAAATTCCTCCTCCGACAGTGAACGGTATATTTATTTCGGCAGCTATCCTGCTGACAAGCGAGGCAAATGTTCTTCTTCCTTCTATTGTTGCACTTATATCCAGAAAGACCAGTTCATCAGCCATCTGGCGGCAATATTCCTTGGCAAGCATCACAGGGTCGCCTACATTTTCAAGTCCCTTGAAATTAATGCCCTTTACCGTCTTCCCGTCCTTTATATCAAGACAAGGTATTATTCTTTTCGTAAGCATGGCCGTCAGTTTTTGACAAGATATTTTCCAAGTTCACCGAGAGTGATCTTTCCTTCATAAATCGCCTTGCCTACGATTACCGATTCCACTCCGGCCCTGTCAAGCGCAACTATGTCATCTATCTTCCCGACACCGCCGCTTGCTATTACGGTAAGTTCCGGGAATCTTGAAATCAATGAGGAATATAAGTCTACCGAAGGCCCTTCCAACATTCCGTCCCGAGATATGTCCGTGACGATTACTGATTTCAGTCCCGTTCCCGAATAATTTTCCAGAAGTTCGTAAAGTGACAATCCGGAGTCCTCATTCCACCCGTTTACGGCAACTTTGCCGTTCATTGCATCGGCCCCAAGGACAATACGCTCACCTCCATATTTACGTATCCACTCCATGAAAGTTTCCGGTGCCGAACATGCTATGCTTCCGCAAACGACTCTGGAAGCGCCGGCATTGAATACATCCGAAACAGACTGCCCGGATTTTATGCCTCCGCCGAACTCCACTTTCAATGATGTTGCTGACGCGACACGCTCAAGTGTCTTCAAGTTGACCGGTTTTCTGGATTTTGCTCCGTCCAGGTCCACTAGATGGATCCATCCGGCACCGGCATCCTCGAATTTCATGGCCATATCCACAGGATCTTCCGAATAAACGGTGCATTTGGAGTAATCTCCCTGTGAAAGTCTGACACAGCTCGCATCAATTATATCCATTGCAGGTATTATTTCTATCATATTCCTGTTTTTAAAAAGTTTGACAACAGACGCTCTCCGGCTTCGCCGCTCTTTTCCGGATGAAACTGGCAACCGAAATAATTGTCTTTTTTCAATGATGCGCTGAATTTCACGCAGTATTCCGTCGATGCCGCCGTCCATTCATTCACATCCGCATAATAGGAATGTACAAAATACATGTATGAATTTTCGTCAATCCCGTCATAAAGCGGAGACTTCAGTCCCGTAACCGAATTCCATCCCACATGAGGGACCTTGAACTGCGGAATATCAGGAAAACGCCTTACCACATTTGGAAATATACCCAGACATTCGGTATCATTTTCCTCTGAATGCCGGCACATCAGCTGCATGCCAAGACATATGCCCAGCACAGGACGTCCGAATGTTCTGATAAAACCGTCCAGACCGGATTCCGTCAATCGCGCCATCGCCCACGAAGCCTCCCCTACTCCGGGAAGAATCAGCCTGTCACATCCGGACAATACCGGCAATTCCGATGAAATAAGATAGTCTGCTCCGAGTCTTCTCAATGCATTTTCAACCGAATTCAGGTTTCCTGCCTGATAATCTATAATACCTGTCATAAAATATATCTTCCTTTCATATCTGTCCTTTGCTGCTCGGAATACCTCCAGCTGCCGGATTTCTGTAAACAGCCTGTTTCAATGCCCTTGCAAAAGCCTTGAATACACCTTCAATGATATGATGGTCATTTTTTCCACATGCTCTTACATGCAGATTGCAGTGCAGGTTTTCTGCCAAGGACTTGAAGAAGTGTTCGAACATCTGCGACGACACATCCCCTATCCTGTCCGACGAAAACCGGACATCCCATATGAAATCCGTCCTTCCGCCTATATCGAGCAAGACCGAAGCTTCCGCCTCATCCATAGGCAGGGAAAAGCCGTACCGTTCAATGCCGGCCTTGTTGCCGAGAGCTTTTCCTATCGCTTCGCCGAGAGCTATGGCAACATCCTCGACAGTATGATGGTCATCAGTCTGGATATCTCCGTAACATACCACATCCAGTGCAGTCATGGAATGATAGCCTATCTGTTCCAGCATATGATTGAAAAAATGGAGTCCTGTCCTGATATACGGTTCCTTGAACCTGTCCAGGCATATTCTTACAACTATATCTGTTTCCTTTGTCCTGCGTCTGACTTCCGCCATACGAAGAGAAGTTCCGTCCTCTTTTTCCTCTTCTGCAGACGTTCCAAGAACCTTCAGCAAAGCCGCATTTTCTTCCGGAGTCCCGACAGTCACCCTGAGACAGTTTTCGCAGCCGTACTCTGAAGACCGGTCACGAACTATGATTCCCGCCTCAACAAGGGAATCAAATGCGGCCTGCTTGTTCCTGAACTTCACCAGAAGGAAATTCGCGTCGGACGGATATACGTTCACAACATCTGGAAGTGTCTGAAGTTTTTCATAAAGTTTCTGCCTTTCATTCTTTATTATTTCCACCTTATCCATTACCTGAACAGCACCGTCCAGAAGTTCGGAAGCTTTGGCCTGATTCAGGATACTTATATTGTAAGGATATTTTATACGGGACAGCATACCTGTGATAAAACTGTCCGCAATCACAAGTCCCAACCGAAGTCCGGCCATTCCCCATGCCTTGGAGAAAGTCTGGAGAATTACAAGATTCGGATGCCCGCCGACTTCGCCGGCAAGACTGCCGTCCCCGGCAAAATCGATATACGCTTCATCCACTACTACAATGCCGTCAAATCCTTCGACAACCCTCATTACCTCATTCCTGTCAAGCAGATTTCCCGTAGGATTGTTGGGGGAACACAGGAATATGACCCTTGTATCCGTTCTCACCTTCTCCAGAAGTCTGTCCGCGCTCAAGGCAAATCCCTCGTCAAGAGGACAATCTATGACATCCACATCATTGATTACTGCAGATACAGAATAAATCTTGTATGTCGGAACTATCTGGAGCATACTGGATTTTCCCGGTGGACAGAACAGGCGCAATATGAGATCAATCGGCTCATCGCTGCCGTTTCCGAGAAAAATATTCCCGACTGGTACGTTCTTCAGAACCGAAATTTTCTTTTTCAGTTCTTCCTGATGAGGTGACGGATACCTGTTCACTCCGTTGTCATATGGATTTTCATTTGCATCAAGATATATGCTCATCCTGGATTTGCAGTCATCCCTGGCAGTGGAATATGGCGTAAGATGTTTCAGATTATCTCTGACAAGTTCATATATGTTTTTCATAATTTTCTACTTTTATTTTCAACCCTTACCTCGACAGCTTTTCCGTGCGCCTCCAGCCCTTCAGCCGAGGCCATCGCCATGATTGTCGGCCCGAGACTTCTCAGACCTTCTTCCGTAAGTTCCTGTATGGTCATTTTTTTCATATAGCTGGAAATATTGACTCCGGAACATGATTTCGCCCAGCCTCCGGTTGGAAGAGTATGATTGGTTCCCGAAGCATAATCGCCTGCACTCTCGGGAGAATAGTTGCCGAGGAAGACACTGCCGGCATTGTATATTTTCCCGACAGTCTTCCACGGCTCCGCCATACTTATCACAAGATGCTCAGGAGCATACATGTTCACCATATCTGCCATTTCTTCCTCCGTTTTCAGGAGAACTACTCGGCTGTTCGATGCCGATGATTTCAGGAATTCTTTCCTTCCGAGATTTTCCGCCTGGCGTCCGAGCATAGATTCAACCTGTGCAGCCAAAGTTTCGGAACATGTTACCAGTATGGCCTGGCTGCCCGGACCATGTTCCAGCTGGGAAAGGAAGTCGGCGCATACATACTGCGGTACGGCTGTATCATCGGCCATTATCATGATTTCTGACGGACCGGCCGGCATGTCTATAGAGCACACTGTTGCAGCGACCTGCTGCTTTGCCTCGGTCACATAGGCATTCCCGGGACCGAAAATCTTGTCTACCTTGGATATTGCACCGGCACCGTAAGCCATGGTTCCTATGGCGACTGCTCCTCCGAGTTTATAGACGTTCTCTATCCCGCATTTTCTCGCGCAGTAAAGTATTTCGGGAGAAACACGTCCCGACCTGTCTGCCGGAGTGCACAGAACCACGTCACGGCATCCGGCAATTCCGGCAGGGACAGCCAGCATGAGTACGGTGGAAAACAGCGGAGCCGTTCCGCCCGGAATATACAATCCTATTCTCGGTATCGGTATATTCTTCTGCATGCACAGCACCCCGGGCATGGTTTCCACTGTTATATCATTCTGTAACTGGGCTTCATGGAACTTGCGGATATTTTCATATGCGGTATCTATCGCTGCCGGCAGCTCCTTCCCGAGATTCTTTTCCGCATTGAGGAATTCTTCCTCCGAAACCTTCAGCCTGACTGGATCGGCATCCCATCCATCGAGTTTTCTCGTATACTCGCAGACCTTTTCAAGTCCTTCGGATTCTATGTCATGCAATATGGCGGAGACAGTATCCACAATTTTCCTGTCCGTCACATAGGATGGACGGCAAAGCGCATCTTTCCACAATTTTCTGTCAGGATATCTGATTATCAACGGTTTTATCGGTTCCATAATTTCCTTTTCTTACAATATGACCTTTTCGAGAGAAAGAACAAGAATATCCTCGGCTCCTATTTTTTTAAGCTGCACGGATTTTTTCCAAAGATCGTCATCTTCGACCACTGCGTGAATGGCACTCCATTCCTTGTCTGCCAAAGGAAGCAGTGTAGGGCTCTTCATGCTCGGAATTATCTCCAACGCCTCTTCTACCTTGTCATTGGGAATGTTCACAAGCATATACTTCTTACCCTTGCTCAACATTACGGACTCCAGACGGAACATGAACTCTTCAAGAATATTGTCCTTGCATTCATCCAAAGAAGGCGAAGCTATTAGAACGGCTTCGGAATGCATCACGACTTCCACTTCGGCAAGTCCGTTCGATACAAGAGTACCGCCGCTGCTGACTATATCGAATATGCCGTCGGCCATGCCTATAGAAGGTGCGATTTCCACACTGCCGGCAATCTCCCTTATTTCGCAGTTTATAGAATTCTTTTCAAAAAAACGTCTGAGTATGTTTGGATATGAAGTAGCTATGCGCTTACCCTCGAAATAGGAAAGTCCGGTATAAGTTTCAGTTTTCGGGACGGCAAGGGAAAGACGGCATTTCCCGAATTTGAGACGTTTGAGGATTTTCACATCAAAACCTCTTTCCTCGACTTCATTCAATCCGACTATGCCGATATCCGCTATTCCGCATGATACAGTCTGAGGGATATCGTCATCCCTGAGATACAACACTTCGAGAGGGAAATTTTCGGACATTGTAAGCAACCTTCTGCTGCTCTCCTCAATACGGATTCCGGCATTTCTCAGAATATCAAGGCTTTTTTCATTCAGTCTGCCTTTTGACTGAAGGGCAACTCTCAGATTTTCCATATATGTCTTATCAAGTCTGTTTTACAAAAAAAAGGCCTGCCTTACGGCAAGCCTTCATATATTCACATCATACATGTCACCTGCCATCAACTTTCATTGACGGTGATGATGCAAGTATGACATATTGTTATTCATTAATGTTCCGCGTTTCCGACAAAATTAGGAAAATAATATTTAATTTTCAAGTCTGGCCATCAATTTTTCCGCCTGATCTTCATACCCCGGCTTCCCGAGCAATGCGAACATGTTCTTCTTGTACGCTTCCACGCCGGGCTGGTTGAAAGGATTTACGCCGAGGACATACGCACTGATACCGCAGGCCTTTTCAAAGAAATAGAACAATTCTCCAAGATTGTACTCGTCTATCCGGTCAATTGAAACAGACAATTGAGGCACGCCGCCGTCGATATGTGCCAGTTTCGTACCCAATTCCGCCTTCCGGTTGCATTCCTCGACATGTTTTCCGGAAAGGAAATTCAAGCCGTCCAGATTCTGCGGATCATTCCCGATGATAACGTTCCTGTTGCTGTTCCCGACGGATATTACCGTCTCCATAAGCGTTCTCTCGCCATCCTGGATATACTGTCCCATCGAATGAAGGTCAGTCGTGAAATTCACGGATGCAGGGAAAATGCCTTTCCCGTCCTTACCTTCCGATTCGCCGTACAACTGCTTCCACCATTCCCCGAAATACTGGAGTTTAGGATTGAAGGACACCAATATCTCTATTTTTTTCCCTTTGGAATACAGAAGATTCCTCATTGCCGCATATTGTACTGCAGGGTTGTTCTCCGAAGGTCCGGCACATTCCTTTTCCATGGCGGCCGCTCCTTCCAGAATACGTCTCGCATCGAAACCTGCTATCACTATTGGAAGCAGCCCGACAGGAGTAAGTACTGAAAAACGTCCTCCGACATTGTCCTCTATCACAAAGGTCCTGTAGCCTTCCTGAACAGACAGGGATTTCAATGCACCTTTCTTCGCATCGGTGACAGCAACAATCCTTTCTGCAGCTTCTTCAGTTCCATAAGCCGTTTCCATATGATTCTTGACTATACGGAAAGCAACGGCAGGTTCCGTGGTTGTACCCGACTTGGAAATTACGATCACGCCGACATTCCTCTCCTTCATCAGGTCCAGCAGTTCCGCCATATATTCCTCCGAAAGATTATGACCTGCGAAAACGATTTCAGGAGCTGCCTTTTCTCTTTTCAACTGTTTTTCAAAAGAATGTGACAAAGCTTCCAAAGCACATTTGGCTCCAAGGTATGAGCCTCCGATACCGATTACGACCACCAGATCGATGTGCTTGCTTTTCCATAAATCCCTTACGCTTTCGAATTCCTTCAGAAGGGATTCCGGAGTAGAAGACGGGAGATGTTTCCATCCCAGAAAATCATTTCCTTCCCCGCTTTCTTTTTCAAGAACGTCCAAAGCTCCAAGCGCCTTCCCTATATAATCCTTGTATTCTGCACTGTTTACAAAGGATGTGCAGCCTCCCATTTTTACCTGTAACATATATAAATTGCTTAAAATACTACAAATCCGGTTTCAGCGAAACCATACAAATTTAAGTTTTTTTTCATATAATCAAAAGGATAAGAATCATGCTTTTACCTGAATTATGTCATCCATGGATGTTGTATACAGACGCGACCTGTGCTCGCATCTGATACCATCTGAATAATGTCCCGGATTCTGGGTTGCAAGACGAAGCAGACCGCTGTTTTCCGAATTAACCTTATCCATCAGTTCGGAGAGCCTGTCCTGACGAGAACGGAGTTTTTCGTCAAAATCGAACATGGCAGACTGAATCTGGCCGGCCATGACCAGATCATCCACGATTACTCCCGCCTTCTTGTACGAATATCCCGGCCTGTATATTATCTTCAATGCTCTGACAGCCTCCGACACGACCTCCTGGGTACTGCTGGCAGCAACAGGCACCCTTACCGTTGCGGAAGGGAAATACTGCTCCATATCATCACGGAACCTGTTGGTATACAAGAATGTGGTTATCTGATATGCGGCCGAACCTTCTTTCCTCAACTTCTTCGCGCATGACGCGGCAAAATCCGAAACTTTGGCGACAAGTTCATCCTCATCGGTCACCATTTCCGCAAATGAACGGGATGTGCAGATTGATTTGCGTCTGCCGTACTTCTCATATTCTATACATGCCGTTCCATGCAATTCTTCCCATGTCCTGACAGAGGTTATGTTGAAGTTTTCCTGTACCCAGGACTGCGGACGTTCTGCAAAATCAAGAGCCGTTGAAATTCCGCGCTCAACCAGCTTCGAAGCCAGTTTTCTCCCGATTCCCCAAACATCTCCTATAGGGGTGAGAGACAGAGCCTTTATCCGTTTGGCATCATTATCAATGGCACAGACACCGTTGTAGGCCCTGTACTTCTTGGCAAAATGGCTTGCAACCTTTGCCAAAGTCCTTGTCGGCGCCAGCCCTATGCTCACCGGTATTCCCACACATTTGAATACCTTGCCGGCCAGCGCCCTGCATAAAGACAGAATTTCATTGTAATCCAATCCTTTCAAATCAAGAAAAGCCTCGTCTATCGAATAAACCTCGATTTTAGGTACGGAATCCGACAATATCGTCATGACCCTCGAAGACATATCTCCGTACAGGGCATAATTTGAAGAACAGGCTATGACACGTCCGGAATCGCAAAGAGTTTTAATCTGAAAAAACGGAGTACCCATCTTTATGCCCATAGCCTTGCTTTCATTGCTCCTCGACACAACGCATCCGTCATTGTTTGAAAGTACGACGACAGGTTTTCCTTCCAGCTGCGGCCTGAAAACCCGCTCACAGGAGACAAAGAAATTATTGCAGTCTACCAAAGCATACATCTCATCTTATCTTCTTTATCACATAGGTCACAACACCCCATATCCTGAAGGAGGAATCTTCCGTAACCTTGATCGGACGGAATGAACTGTTGGCGGGAACAAGCCACAACGAACGTGTTTCCCGGCGGCCCGACGGACAGGAAGGATCTTTGAAACTTATATGCTTCAGCGTGAAATCTCCGTCAAGGAAACATACCGCCATATCTCCTTCTTCCGGCTCAAGGGATTTGTCTATGACAAGGATATCGCCGTCCTCGACACCGGCATCCACCATTGAATCACCTACAACTCTGCCATAAAATGTAGAAGCGGGATGAGTTACCAGTTCCTTGTTTAGGTCTATCGCCATCCTCATATAGTCCTGGGCAGGAGACGGGAAACCCGCCCTTATCCCATCTTCGGCCATAGGAGGCAATATATCCCCAATTTTATCATCTTCTTTCATACGGATTCCTATAATGTGACAGATATGCTGCCGTCATGCCTTTCATGCAAAAATAGGAAAATTCATTCCAATCCGATATTTTTGCATGGAAAATCTGGTTCTGATGGAAATCCTGGACAAGCAAATCTGCGATTTTCTGGAATACGGAGGAATCCTGTTCCGGGAAGATAACATATCCGGTATACCCGTAATTACGGCCTTGAGCAGAAACACCTCATCGCCGGTGCCGGTAATTCCGCTGGAAATCAGTTCGTCTACAATAGAGGAAGCGGAGACAAGATGCAGAGAAGTAAAAGAAGTCACGGCTTATACTGAACGGCTCTCAGGCATACGTCCCCTGATAATTACAGGAGACAGATGGAGAAACCGGCCGGACATGATGAAAAACAGACTTCTGGCGCATCTGGAAATTTTCGGTAAGATATATGCCAGAAACTGCACTGTCATGAAAATCGGCAAGAACGAAGCCGCTTGTTTTCTGGAAGAAAACCACAGTTATGGAGATGCAGCATGCAGGTACCGGTACGGACTGTTCCATAAGGGGAAACTTGTCGGTGCCGGAGAATTTTCGAACGCCAGACTATGGAACAAGAACGGCACCTCCGTCCGGTCATATGAATGGATCAGATATGCCTCATCATCGGATACAAGGATATGCGGAGGAATGGGAAAAATCCTGAAACAATTCATAAAGGATGTACATCCTGATGACATAATGAGCTATGCCGACCTTGAATGGTCCGACGGCAAGGCATATGAAAAGCTTGGATTTGTCAGGGAGCAGGTCAAGGAAAGCTTGCTTTTTGCAATAAATCCCCAGACATGGGAAAGACGCAGGCTCGATGGAGGAAACCATTCGGAACTGAATGACGGCATCCTCTACTTCCAGAACTTCGGCAGTCTCAAATACCGGTTGAAACTTACGGACTATCATTGATTTTTTACTACTTTTGCACCATTCAAACAATAAAAGAAAACGACAATGGATGCAATCGTAAAAACAGATTTCAATTTTCCCGGACAAACGGGCAAATACGTCGGAAAAGTCCGTGATGTATACGATATAAACGGGAAATACCTCGTAATGGTTGTTTCCGACAGAATTTCTGCCTTTGACGTGGTTCTTCCGAAAGGAATACCGTTCAAGGGGCAGGTACTGAACCAGATTGCCGCAAAATTTCTGGATGCAACATCAGACATACTTCCCAACTGGAAAATAGCTACTCCGGACCCAATGGTCACAGTCGGACACAAATGCGAGCCTTTCAAAGTGGAAATGGTCATAAGAGGCTATCTTTCCGGACACGCATGGAGAGAATACAAGGAAGGTAAACGTTCGCTCTGCGGAGTAGCGCTTCCGGACGGGATGGTGGAAAACCAGAAATTTCCGGAACCGATAATCACCCCTACAACAAAGGCTGCGGAAGGACATGACGAGGATATTTCCAAAGAGGAAATCATTGCACAGGGAATTGTCAGCCGCGAGGACTACGAGCAACTCGAAAAATACACACGTGCAATTTTTCAAAGAGGAACGGAAATAGCTGCCGGAATGGGACTGATACTCGTGGATACCAAATATGAATTCGGAAAGAAGGACGGCGTCATATATCTCATGGACGAGATTCACACTCCTGATTCATCGCGTTATTTCTATGCCGACGGGTATGAACAGAGACTTGCCAAAGGAGAAAAGCAGAAACAGCTTTCAAAGGAGTTTGTCCGCGAATGGCTTATGTCAAACGGCTTTCAGGGCAAGGAAGGACAGAAAGTGCCTGAGATGACCCCGGAAATAATCAGCGGTATCACAGACCGATACATCGAGCTGTATGAAAACATTACCGGTGAAAAATTCCAAAAAGAAGAATCCGGTGACATCGAAAGCAGAATCGGGAAAAACGTCACGGAATTCCTGAACAACTTGAAATGACCGGCATGAGTGATTCAAAAAAACAGTTATACCCTGTCAGATTCCTCCCCATCGCATCCCAAAAGATATGGGGAGGTAATTTGTTGATAAACCGCCTCAAGAAGGAGTTCACGGTCTCCGATGAAAACGGCAATGAAAGGAAATTGTGTGAAAAGGACAGGATTGGAGAAAGCTGGGAGATTGCCGACATGGGATTCGAGGATTCCGTGGTAGCCGAAGGATGGCTTGCAGGCAATACAATCAGCGAACTGATGGAAACCTATCTGGAGGAATTTGTAGGTGAAGGAGTCTACAAATATTATGGCAGGCAGTTCCCTCTTCTTGTGAAATTCCTTGATATACAGGGAAAGATATCCGTCCAGGTACATCCTGACGATGAGATTGCGGAACAAAGATATGATTCTCTCGGCAAGTCCGAAATATGGTATGTCATGGATTCTGAACCCGATGCCAGAATATACATGGGTTTCAAGAGGGAGACTACTGCAACGGAATTTTACGAAAGATGCAAGAACGGCACCGTAGAAGAAATCCTGAATGTAATCCATCCGAAAAAGGGAGACTATTTCCTCATACGTCCTGGGACAGTACATGCTGCAGGAGGTGGATTGCTGCTTGCCGAAATACAGGAATCATCCGATCTCACATTCAGGCTCTATGACTGGGGGCGTGAATCAGATCCGGCCACAGCCAGGGAAATGCATCTTGACGAGGCGATCGACCTGATTGATTATTCGGAATACAAGAGGCCGGAAGCTCCGCATGAACACGGGCATGAACATGGGCATATACATGTAAGCGAAACTCTGGCGGATTGTCCGGAATTTACGGTAACAAAGATTAATCTGACGGATCCCCTGCATATATATACCGAAAAATTCGGATGTTTCATAATTTATATATGCATAGAAGGAGAAGCATCGGTGCAGGTACCATGGAAGGAAAATACGGGAAACTATATTCTGAAAAAAGGTGAAGTTATCCTCATTCCGGCCGAAATGAAGGACTTTTTCATAATCCCTTCCGACAGGGATACTGTCCTTCTTGAAGCATTTGTGAAAGAGCATGATGAGACTGACGGATATATCAATCCTGATACCGAACCGTTCCTTGAAGGAGAAAACTATGACATTCCGGATGATGAAGAATAACAGTATATGGCAGATGAAGTAAGAATTGACAAATACCTCTGGTCCATCAGAGTGTACAAGACCAGAAGCGATGCTACGGATGCATGCAAAGGAGGCAAGGTCAGAGTAAACGGCAATGACATAAAACCGTCCAGGCCTATCAGGCCCGGAGATGTGATTACAGCACGTAAAGGAGCCGTCACATTTTCATATCGCGTAATTGCCGCAATTGACAAGAGACAAGGAGCCGGACTCGTCCCGCAATATGCTGAAAACATAACTCCAAAAGAAGAACTGGACAAGCTAAAAGCTCCTGTCGAAACATTCTTCCTTAAAAGGGACAGAGGTGCCGGAAGACCTACCAAAAAAGACAGAAGGCAGATGGAATTCCTCTGGGAAAATCTTAATTTTGATATACCTGATGATATTGCCGACAGATTCGCGGCTGAAATGGCATTCGATCCCGATGATGAAGATTGAAAATGGTGCGCAGGAGCAGAGTCGAACTGCCACGCCACAATTGGCACTACCTTCTGAGAGTAGCGCGTCTACCAATTTCGCCACCTGCGCAGAAAGTGGTGCAAAGATATAAAAAACTTTTATAATAGTCAGAAAAAATGAACTTTTTTTCTGACTATTATATTACAAATTTCGCAGAATACACCGTAATCCATTTATCTACAGATATTTTCAGTTCAGTTTCAGCATAATCGACAATCATTTCCATATCCTTCAGGTTCTTTTCGGTCCAATCATAGCCGCTCTCCTTTATATACTCTCCTATGGCAAATCTGACCTCGTTGCCGTCATCATCACTCAGTATCATGGACAAGGAAGAGTCTTTCTGTCTCGGAAGGTTCACGACAAACCTGTTGCCTTCCATTACCGGGAAACATCTGAAATCACCTTCAGACAAGGAACCGTCGGCCCTGTATCCGTTAATATTCCCGCATATCTCCGTCCGATAAGGGATACTGTTTCCACCGGACAGCAGTTCCACTTCAAGACGGGCGAAATTCTTGCACATATCGACTGTAATCTCCGAATATCCCGGAAAACCGACACAGACCTTATCATGAAACGAATATATTTCTCCGCAATCTTCTCCCAATGGAATGACGAGGTCCGGAAAAGACGAATGAAAAGCCATCTGATCCCCTCCATAAACATTGACCGTCAAACACCCTTCCGGTACCTCTACGTCATACCACCGGTTCACCGTATCCAAAGCTACATGACTATTAAAAATAAAGTCATCCGCCGACACATTGACTCTCAAAGAGTCAAACAAGTCAGTCCCAACATCCCCCATATCAAGCCTCAGGCAACATACACATTCATCTCTCCCCTCCTTTATCGAACAACCCGGGCATGATACAATCGCCAGCACGACGGATGACATAATTGATATTGAAACAAAATCCGATTTCATACAATAACAGCTACAAATCAATCCCTGACACCAAATCGGAAATTTCAGGATCCAGGTTGGCTCTGTGTACCATGGAAGAGTCCAGCCGTACGCTTTTCCTGAAATACTCAACAGCAAGCCCGTCCTTCTGCATTCTGGCCGATATTACAGCCAAAAGATAGAATGATCTTGAATCATGATACCGCATGTTTTCCAATTCCGCAAGTGCCGATTCTTCATATCCTGCCACCAGATAGGCCAATGCCGTATTATAGTCATGATACTGTCTGAGTATATCCAAAGCTTTTTTATAGTCGAGATTCCTCAATGCCTCGACACCACTGAGATAAACCGAATCTATTTCCGAAGTAATTACCGTATCTTTATCTATTCCTTTGCGGTGCAGATAAAAATCAAATTTCACTCCTCTCAGTTTCGGATACAGTTTTTCTCTCAAATACCTGTATTCACGCATTTTTGACAAGGATTGTTCGCGAGCGTCGATTTCTGAAGCCGGGAGTTCATAACCATTTACGGAATTTCCTGTCAAAGCCAGTATTTCCGCTTTCCTTTTCTCCGACATGACAGTATCGTTTTTTATCAGCAGATTCAGTTTTTCCCAATTTTCAGGTATGTACTTGCTTATCATCTCGCAATTTTCCAACCTTCCCATATCTTCAGTAAAGTATTCGGCAACAGATTCAGCCCTCTCCCTTGCCAGTTTTTCATTATCCGTATAATTTCCTTCTGGAGAACATGATGCGGTTATGACAATGGAATCCAGTTGAAGCTCTTCATTGTTGAGCAGATTGAAAATATTCTCCCTTATCCTGTGCAATTCGTCCCCGTTTCCCGGCAGTGTCTCGTCCACCATACTGTCTCCCGGACGAAAATCTATAAATGCGTAAGTATTGTCCTCAACATTTCTGCCGATAATCCGCGTCTTGTATCTTGGCGTGGGATCAACCAGAGTCGTGAGCGAACTGACATAGAAACTGAGTTTTTCGGTTTCCGGCATTTTCATCACACATATTCCGTCATTATACAACTCACCTCTGACCGTTACATCGATTCTCTTCATTCCTTTCCGTCCTCTTACCGGCTGTACGTATCTGTATACCAGATTTCCGTTCTGACCGGACATCACGGTATCAAGCCTTATGCCTTCCGATATTATGGGATCCTTTACATAATGTCTGAATTTTTCGTCCCTGAGCATCAATTTCCTGTCATTCTTTCTTACAAGGGCGTATTTAGTGTAATGTTCCATCGCCTGTTTCCGTGTAATTCCGAAGACTCCCTTGCCGCCGGAAATGTTCCTCTCCACAAATTTTCTCAACAATCCGTTCCTGATAAAATCAGTACTGTCGGTCAATATCGTTTCAAGAAAAGCTCTATATTTACGGTATCCTTTCAGCTGTTCCTCCCGGTATGCGGTTCCTGTTATGAAAAAAGGTTCAAGAGGAACAATATCGTCCATCACCTTCATTACCGGATAGAATTTCAGACGCCATTCAGAGTCTATTACTTTTTCCGGTACGGAAATATCGAATTCCACCTCCACCATTCCCAATCTTTCGGCGACATTGCGGAATCTGGCAGTAACTTTGGATGCAGATATTACATCCACGGCAACCATCTCACCGGTCTCCTCCTCCTTCAAGGCTCTCATTATGATCGGACCGTCAGTCTCATCGATCGTTATTCTCCCGGCAATGCTGTCCTGTCCGGATTGTACCGCCGTTTCCCCGGCAGACGCGGCCTCATCTCCCGGAATGCTCAGCGTCACGGTCTGTTCCGAAAAATCAGTTTTTTTCAGAAGGCGCTGCGATGAACATGACATCATGATAGAGACAAGGCAAACAGCCGGAACATATTTTTCAAAACACATATGACAACGATATTGATACATCATTAGGCATGACGAAGGTCTTTACTCCCGAATCTTCAGTAAAGCCGCATTTCGGACAGGAATACACGGTATATTGCTTGAGTCCGCCCCATAATCCCAGGCCGAATTCCAGATTAAGGTGTTTGTTAAGCATATGTGAATATCCGGCTGTGACTCCGGCACCATAACGGTCCCCTTCTTCGGTACGCCGGGAAACAATACCACCCGTATTATACTCCTGATACTGGATTTTCCCAGCAAACCACCAGCCTGAATGTACATGCCACAACCATCCGCGGCAACCTGCAAAATATGTCTGCTGGCGGGACTGGAACTGTTTGTCCGCATCTCCTTCCCTGAAGGTGAAAGGGTTGTATCTGGCTCCCGCATTGAATGTCCAATGTCTTGATAGGGCAACGGACCCTTCTATATTCATTGTCCCGAGATTCAGATAGTCCATAAGATTTGTTGATAACGAGTATTTCTGGGCCTGCATTGCAATGCAGACATCCATAAGGCAAAATAATGCCGCTAATATTGTCTTTTTCACTTTTGAAATAGATATTAAATTGGATACTGATGTTTCAGGGGAACGCACTGTCATTTGTACCTGTTGAAGGCATCTTCAATGATTTTGGATTTTGAAGGGCATATCGATTTCAACTGTGCCTTCAGAAGCGAACGGTTATTAATATCCTCCTGGAGAGACGAGAATATTTCGTTTCTGGAGATTCCCCTCTCCTCCAGATATCTGAAAATCTGAGGATAAAACCAGTACCCCGTGCCATAAGTCGGAATATTATCTCCATATCTGTCCATATGCATCATGGTTTCGAGATAATAGGCCCACATCTCTCCTATCTCACATAAACCGGCATTGTCTTCATCACCGTTTCCATAGACCAGACCTCCGTTCATTACATAGGATTTCACTATATGACCGATATATTTGTTCCAATAATCCAGTCCGACCTGTCTGAAATGACTTGCATGTGCAAGTTCATGGCAAGTCTTGTCATATATGGCCTGATAATCATCGTCATCCGAAGTACCGACAGTTATATCGGGAGAAAAAAACTGAAGTATTTTCGCAAAGATTGCAAGGTACTGTTTATAGTAATCCCTGTCTACGACAGCTCCATGATGAATCATCGGACAGCTGCTTGATGAAGAGCCGTTCAATATCCACAATCTGAGATCGGAAGGCGGAGCCAGAATATCCATGTCCTCTTCACCGCATCGTGAATAATAGTCATATACGGCATTGTTGACTGCTGAACGGCAGAACAATTTTCTGTCGGAATCCTTTGTGATCGTAAGGTCCATTCCCTCAGGGGATGCGGTACCCATTGCAGACATCGAGGCAGGGACTATGATAAGGTTCATGCCTATGCCGAAGTTTTTCTCGTTTTTGAAAACAAGCCTGTAACGGACCTTTGAAGAATATGATTTCGGTATCTTGTAATAGCCGTCCCTGTCAGTATAGGCCGAAGAGAATTTGACAAAAGTGTTGCACATGACTCTGACTCCGGCTATGCCGAAAGGTTTTCCTCCATTGGCCTTGTCATCCACTATAGTCACCCGTCCGGAAGGATTCGATTTTTTTCCTTTAAGCGCAGGAGAAAGCATGTCTTCATTGCCGGTGATGCTGTATGCCTTCTGTTCCACAGCCTCCCAATCGATTCCGTCATCGGATTTTACTGAAGGACTGTTCTCGGCTATGAAACATTCATCGATGATTTCATATTTGATGTCAGGAAAATCGAAATCTTCGGCCACTATGGCATATTGCCATGTATATTCTTCTTCCGATACGGACGGATCGTGATAGTAATCGCCTTCCTTAACAATAGCATAGTCTACAGGATGATCTATAAGTTCCATCCCGAGCGAGAGCAAGGTTTCATATTCATCCTCGTTTTTAGGAAGAAATCTGACATAAAGGTCAGTAGTAGTTATGTCATCCCTTGACTTAGTCGGATAAAGAGCTTCATAAGCCTCCCGGACATTATCCGTTTTATACGGATTTTCAAGCCTTTCACCAAGGACTATCATATCATGCGATAGCCCTCCATCTCCCCGGCCGGACATATCCGCGACCGGATTTTCTCCTTTGGAACATGACAGCAGAACGATGGCTGCCGCGCATAAAATAAATTTGTCCATAGCTCATAAAAGTTGATCTACGGACAAATTTAGTCGAGGGTATCCGTTTACGTAAAATGTAAACGTTTATTTAAACAGATTCTAAAAATAATTGACGGTTTCCTTCTCTATTGCAGACATTATGCTGTTTGCGACACGGCTTACGCCGAAGCGGAAAAGTTTCCTGTCAAGCCATTCCTTTCCCAACAGCGTAGCAACAATAGAATAATAAGAAACGGCATCCATAGCCGAAGAAATACCTCCTGCAGGTTTGAAACCGATCTTTTTCCCTGTCTTTTCATAAAATTTGGCAATACACTCGCACATGATCCAGGCAGCAGCAGGTGTAGCATTCACTTCCACCTTTCCAGTGGAAGTCTTTATGAAATCAGCGCCTGATTCCATAGCGATGAATGATGCGGCAGCTATATTTTCCGGACTTACAAGAAGTCCAGTCTCCAGAATCACTTTCAGATGCACATTTCTGCCCTGAAGAGATGCTGCCTTATCGACACAGTTCCTTATTTGTTTCAACTCATCTTCCACAGCTGCATAATCTCCTGCCAGAAACTTGGACAGAGGAAGGACCACATCAACTTCATCGGCTCCCTGCTCCACAGCCAGCGCACATTCCGCCAGTTTCACCTCCAGAAAACTCTGAGAAGACGGGAAGCAAGCGGAAACCACGGTAACATGCAGTTCCGGAGTCGCTCTGGAATCCCTTACGACTGAAGCAAAGTTGGGATAAACGCAGATAGATGCCGGCAAAGGATAAGAAGGAAACAGACGATTGAATGAATTTACTTTTTCCACAAGCTTCTTTATCGAATCCGGAGTATCGTTGGTCCTCAGCGAGGTGAGGTCCATCATGGAAAAACAATCCTTCAAAACTTGCTCCGAAACTATATTGTCAAGATTTGATGCAATCATGGACAAACTCCTGTCCATTGCTTCAATATCAGGTTTGTAACCATATTTGCTCAAATAATCACTCATGATAAAACAGTTTTAAAATTATTCCCTTATATCCGAATCCATAATTATGGTAACCGGTCCGTCGTTAAGCAAAGAAACTTTCATATCTGCTCCAAATATACCTTTTCCTATGCTCTTCTCCAAATATCCTTCGACAAGTGAACAGAATTTTTCATAAAGAGGGATGGCTGTATCCGGCTTTGCCGCCCTGATATATGACGGGCGGTTCCCCCTTGCCGTAGATGCATAAAGCGTAAACTGGCTTACTACCATAATATCTCCTCCGACATCACGCACAGACAGATTCATGACTCCGTTTTCGTCATCGAATACTCTGAGGGCGGTTATTTTTTTTGCTATCCATTCCAGATCCGCTTCCGTATCCGAATCAATGAATGCAGCCAGAACCAGCAGACCTTTACCTGTCTCCGACAAGTAGTTCCGCTCCTCGACCTTGACGGAAGCACCCGATACTCTTTGTATTACAACTCTCATACTGTCACTACCCTCTTATCTGTATGAAAAAGCCCTCATCAGTCAAAGGTTTGACCATAGCAGACATTTCATCGGCTGAAAACTTCTTCAATCCTTTATCGGGAGTCTCTCTGTCAATCGTATAAACCATTATTTCCCTTGGACGTAGCTTCCTTACAATATCCATCCAGGCCGACAGATTGTCCATATCTGAAAAATCAAGGCCGCCATATTTCACGAACATTGTCTGGAGAATGAAATTTCCATGAAAATCAAGCATGCCTGAAATTACCTTCTCGATTGAATACGGTTTCTGAGGTCGGTTAAGAGCCCTTATATATGAAATATCTGACGAATCCAGTTTGAGAATCGGGTTGTCGGCTTTCTTCAATGCCCTGACAATCATAGGATTTTCCAATGTAGTCGCATTGGAGAACACCGAAACTTTGGCCCCGGGACAGAATGAATCCCTCAATTCCACGGTAATATCCATTATATCGGGAAAATCCGGATTCAACGTAGGTTCACCGTTCCCTGAGAATGTAATGGAATCTATGGCGATACCGTTTTTCCTGCACTCGGCCAATTTGCTTTCCAATGCATCCTTTACCTGTGACGCGACAGGCATGACTGTACCCGTAATGCCATCCCTGTTCCATCCGCATTCGCAGTATACGCAGTCGAAATTACATAGTTTCCCGTCAGGAGGCAAAAGGTTCACCCCAAGGGATGATCCAAGCCTGCGGCTATGTATCGGTCCGAAAACAATATCACTGAAACGTAACATAACAATAAATCATATTATTCTTGAAGACGTGCTCTTCCCGGTCAGACGGCCGTCAGGAGAAAGATTGTCAATAAAGACAAGACCTGGTTTCATGCCGGGAGCAATAGCCCCCAATTCATTTCTGGACAAGAATGATGCACCGTTTTTACATGCCCATACAAGGATTTCCTGCAAAGGAATCTCAGGAAATGCCTGCTGGATGCAAAACATTTCCCTGAGCATGTCAAGGTCATCGTTGCTCGAAAGCGAATCCGTCCCAAGTGTTATGTTCAAGCCATTCCGTCTCATCAGTTCGAGAGGAGGAAGCATGCCGTGGATAAAGATATTCGACAACGGACATATTGCCCAATAGACATTTCCGAAAACCTTTTTTGCCTTATCGATATCCTCCTGAGACAAGCACAGGTTATGTACAAGCAGTATATGCTCGTCAAACCTTCCGGTTCTGATAGCTCCAAGTCTGTCGATGAAATATGACAATGAAGATCCTCCAGTAGGGGCCGGCATGGACATTCCGGCCTTTTTTCTGTTTTCGGCAAGAGGGCCGGTCCCGGAAGATATGAAGTCCTCCTCTTCCCTGCTTTCCTGAGAATGGTAGGAAAGATAACCGGATGCCAGGGCATCTCCTGAAGAACACGTAAGCAATTCCGGACTCATTGTATAACATGAATGAGGCGTCGGAGCAGCATCCAATCCAAGTGATGCGGCCTCGGCCTGCAATTCCCTTACGGAAGCCATTATTGCATCGCAATCAGCAGACTCCGTCCCGAATACTTCCAGAAATGTTCTGGTATACATCGGAGAAGTGCATTTGGCGGCAAAACTGTCGCTGCAATTACTGATATCGGCCATTGCGGAAACACCGTCCCTCCATAACTTATCCATCCAGAAGGCAAGCTTTTCCTTCTTCGATTCAAGTGTCTCGCTGTCTCTCAGTTCATTTATCTGGTCGATAAATCCAGCCATTCCCGTACCTTTCCTGAATTTGCCCTGTAGATGGGACAACTCGATATGGCAATGCGAATTCACAAAACCTGGAACAACGGCTCCATGATAATGTTCTGTCACCGGATCCGTCTTGCCGGCAATTCCGGTTTCAAGAATAGTCCCGTCATCCTCATATTCCACATATCCATTCCCGATTACATCCGTATCGAGAGTATATACATAATCTGCAGTTATTCTGTTCATTTCATATCCTCCGGTCCTGCTATTCAGAAATCCTGATGATTTTGTCGGCAGCCATCTGCATTCCTTCCCTGTTGTCTGGAATCATATCCTTTACTACGGCTGTGGTATCCTTGTCTGGAACAGTGGAACTGCTGTCATTGGCCGCCGGAATATCCTCAAACAACATGCCCGGCCCCGAAAACAACGTATCACGTCCAATCTGCGGGTCGAACATCATAATGCCTCCGGTTGAATCTACCAGGACTCCTACATCCCCGATAGAAAAAATATTCCTATTGTACAATCCTGTCAGATAATAAATCCTTTCAGGCTTGAAAAGCAGCATGCTGCGCTCCTGCTCGGAAATTGTTTCAATCAGTTCCTTTTCCGCCTTGAGTTCCTTTATCTTCTCTTCGACAATCAGTCCGGAATTTCTCAATATTCTGGCAAATCTGTCCGGATCATTGATATAATACTCGATACTTGCCCTGTAATCTTCCGAAGTATATCCGTACTTTTTGAAAACAGGTTCATAAACGAGCGTGGTATCCGCCATCCTGCGGGCCTCATTGTTCATCTGCAGCATCTGGTCCGTGACGAACATCTCCGCATAGATTTCAGACATCTGTTTCCTCGGTATCACCTCTCCCGATTTCCCGCAGGAAACAAGAACAAGCATCGCCGACAATATATGAATGATCCTTCTCAAGTGCATAAAACATGAAAACTATCTTAAAGTCGCACCGAATTCGTGTTCGAATGACGACAGGAATTTTGACATCATCTTATCCACATCGGAATCGGTGAGCGTCTTTTCCATATCCTGCAAAACGAAACTCAACGCATATTGTTTCTTGCCTTCAAGAATCTTGTCTCCCCTGTAAACATCGAAAAGCGTAAGGTTCCTGAGATATTTCTTACCTGTCCTGTATGCGCTCCTTCTCAAATCCGCATATGAAATACCTTCATCAAGAAGCAAGGCAAGATCCCTTCTCACTTCAGGGAACTTAGGAAGTTCCTTATACTTGATTTTATCCCTCTTTACCAGTTCAAACAAGGTATTCCAATCGATTTCTGCAGCAAAAACCGGCTGTTTGATTCCGAAACGTTTCAGCAGCACCGGCGAAACCGTTCCCATTACGGCAAGTACGGAGCCGCTCCCCGGAAGCTTGTATACAAGTCCTTCCGAGAAAATATCCGAAGGTGCGGAATCATAATCCATAGAATACAAATCGCTGCCGAACTTCTTAAGCAATAGTTCCATATATCCTTTAAGCTGGAAGTAATTTCCCTTGCATGGTTCGGAATGCCATGACTTTTCACCGTTTCCTGTCATGAACAATGCATATTTCGAACATTCCCTGTAAGAGTCAAGGGTTTTCCCGTCGGTATCCGGTAGAAGAGAATAAACAGAACCGAATTCAAATGTCCTCAGGGTTGTCAGCTGCCTGTTTATATTATAAGCAATCACTTCCAGGCCGTTCAGGATCAAAGTCTGGCGCATTACATTAAGATCCGAGCTCAACGGATTCAGAATTCTTACGCATGAGGTTTCCGGAAAAGTCGAAAGCTTCGAATAATAATCGGACTTTGTCAGGGAATTGTTCATCGTCTCCACGAAACCGTTTGAAGCCAGGAAATCCGAAATATCGTTCCTCACCTTTTCCGGTTCCGGTTTTGCCGTAGCATTTACGGACATCCTCACTCCGGACGGGAGTTCGATGTTATTGTATCCGTATATCCTGAGAATTTCTTCCACCACATCGCATTCCCGGTAGACATCAACCATATAAGAAGGTACGGCCACTTTGGCACCGGCCGGATTTCCTTCTGAATCATTGTATCTTTCCACAAAATCATAAGCCAATGATGTAAGTATATTCTCTATGACCTCACTGCCGATTTTCTTGCCGACAAATCTTTCGATTCTGCCATAATCCAGATCAACTGTATTCTTCTCGATATGTACAGGATAGAATTCCTGTATCTTACCGACTATACGGCCGCCGGCCAGTTCCTGAATCAGCAAAGCAGCCCTCCGCGCAGCATACGGAATCACAAGCGGATCGGCACCGCGTTCATATCTGAACGAAGCATCTGTCTTCAGGGTATGGCGTTTCGAACTTTTCCTGATGGATACCGGATTGAAATATGCGCTTTCAAGGAAAACATCCCGGGTAGAGTCGCTGACTCCGGACTCCTCTCCTCCGAAAACTCCCGCAAGACACATGGCTTTCTCGCAATTGGCAATCATGAGGTCCGCTGAAGACATGGTCCTTTCCACACCGTCCAGCGTTATGAATTTTTCTCCTTCCGCAGCACGTCTGACTATGACCTTTTTACCTGTAATCTTTGCTATATCGAATGCATGAAGCGGCTGTCCGATCTCCATCAGCACAAAATTCGTTATGTCAACGATATTGTTGATCGGGCGCAGTCCGACTGAATGAAGTTTTTTCTGAAGCCAATCCGGAGACGGCGCCACTTTCACACCCTTTATTGTTATACCGGAATATCTGGGAGCTCCGTCCGGCTCCAGAACCTCCACAGGAACAGCTCCGTCAAGGTCGGGGCCTCCGGTGCAGATTCCTTCATTTCCTTCCGAAAATGATGAAACATCAGGAATATTCAGACTGCACGGTATACCGTTCAACTTAAGATATGCATAAAGATCCCTTGCCACTCCAATATGCGAAGCGGCATCGACCCTGTTTGCCGTAAGCCCTATCTCTATTACGGTATCCGATTCAAGTTTAAGATATTCTTTCGCCGGAGTTCCGGGAACGGCAGAATCATCAAGCACCATTATGCCTTCATGAGATGGCCCTATTCCCAATTCATCCTCTGCGCATATCATTCCGAAAGACTCTACTCCCCTTATCTTCGATTTTTTAATTTTGAAATCCTCGCCGAGAACAGTTCCTATGGTTGCCAGCAAAACTTTCTGACCTGCTGCAACATTCGGTGCACCGCACACTACCTGCAATTGTTCCGGCCCTCCAGCATCGAGTTTGGTAACATGCAGATGATCTGAATCCGGATGTGCATAACACTCAACGACTTTCGCCACAACGACACCGGCCAGCCCTCCCGGAATCTCTTCTTTCTCTTCCAAAGAATCGACTTCCAGACCTATGGAAGTCAACGCATCGGCAATCTCGGCCGGAGACAGTTCACAGTCGAGATAATCCTTTAGCCAATTATACGAAATTGTCATAATATATTATATTTATTCTATTTCTTTTCAATATCTTCCCTGGAGAACAATGAATTCACGAACTCTTTCTTATCGAAAATTTTCAAGTCGTCTATGCCCTCTCCTATACCGACAAATTTAATGGGAATACGCAACTGATCCACAATGCCTATAACGACGCCTCCCTTGGCAGACCCGTCCAGTTTTGTCACAGCCAAAGCCGTGACATCGGTAGCCTTTGAAAATTCCCGTGCCTGCTGGAAAGCATTCTGTCCGGTAGATCCGTCAAGAACGAGAAGGACCTCATGTGGAGCATCCGGTATGACCTTGCGCATGACGTTTCTTATCTTCGTCAGTTCATTCATAAGATCTACCCTGTTATGAAGCCTGCCGGCAGTATCTATCAAAACCACGTCGGCGCCTTTTGCGACTGCAGATGAAACGGTATCATATGCTACGGAAGCCGGATCTGATCCCATTTCCTGCTTTATTATATCGACTCCTGCTCTTTCCGCCCATATTACAAGCTGATCTACCGCCGCAGCCCTGAAAGTATCGGCAGCACCGATTACGACTTTCTTCCCCTGCTCTTTCAGACTGCTTGCCAGCTTTCCTATCGTTGTTGTCTTCCCCACACCGTTCACGCCGACAACCATGATTACATATGGCTTTTTCGAAAAGTCAAAAGGCCTGACCGTATTACCCACTTCTCCACCTCCGGAGATATCAAGAAGATTTCCGACCTCTTCATGCAGCATATCCAACAATTCGTCAAAAGACATATACTTGTCGCGCTGGACATGGTCCTCAAGATTGTCGATTATCTTCAAGGTTGTATCCACACCCATATCGGAAGCAATCAATGCCTCCTCAATGGCATCAAGCGTATCATCGTCCACTTTGGATTTCCCCGCAATTGCACGGGAAATCCTTTCAAAAAAACTTTTCTTTGTCTTTTGGACACCTTTGTCAAAAATACCCATATGAAAAAACTTAAGTCATGAACGGCATCTGTCAGGGCATAAAAAATTGCCGAAACGACACCATAAATCATACAAAGATACGAAAAAACAATAAATAAAAGAATATCGGAAATGCACAATATCAAGGAGGCAAAAAGAAGGATAGCTTAATCTCTACAATAAAAGGAGCAACTCAAAAACAATTTTGGGCCGGTTTCTCTTTTCAGGAAGATACAGGTTAATTATTAATCAGGATTGAACACCCTTTGATGACATGAATGCATTATTCAGCATCTCACTCATTCTACGAACATCCACTGACATTATGAATGTACTTTCCGATAAAATCTGGCCGGGCACTTGGTCTTTTTTGCTGAGGCGAGACATTTTTTATCATCTCTCTCTGATCAGAGACATCTATTGCAAATAAGAATGTGTTTACCGGCTGCATCCGGCCTGACACGCTGTAATTTTTCAACCCACGTAAGCGTCTCCGGGATGACGGGGAAGCGTCTCAAGGATGGCATATTGTATAAAGGAAGTGCAGCTTTAGCTTGCCATCTGTCACTAACCAGTGCTCAGTAAGTCACCCTCAGAAGCCTGATGATAGGTATTACCGTCAGTTAACAGACGCAGTGCTCCGGTTTTGGCAACACACTGCCGCGACCTGCTGTCTGAAGTCCACTGTTATAGATTGCCGTTTGCAACCGACTGTCTTAAGGTATGCCGTTAGTGATCTGCTATCACTGATTGCCATGGCAAACGGCTTTCTGGACATGCTGGCAGAAGCTTGGTATCAAAAACACAATTTCGGAAGTCCGCTGTCAAGACTCTTCCGGCAGCAAACAGTTGTCAGCAGCCCGCTCCAATGACTCGTCTTCAGGGCCCCGTTTCATCAACTCGCCTTCAGTAGCACGCTTCCGTAACTCGCAGTCAGTAATCTACCATCAGTATTTTACCGTCAGCAATTTGTTGCCAGTAATTTGCGCTCATGTGGGAGGAATTCAGTTTTCCGATGCTATCCAGAGCGTATTGTATAAAACCAGAACGTATGATATTAAAAAAAAGAGCGACCGCAAAAGCCATAGACTTTACGGTCGCTCTTTTATAAGACATTCCATAACAGGACTATTTCTTAGCGAAAAAATCCTTTACTTTTTCAGCTTCAATCAATTCTTCTTTAAATACATAAGCACCAGTCTTGGGAGACTTGTCCATGCGGATGCATTTAACCATACTCTTAGCGCCGGATTTAGCACTGAAGGTTGCGACTGCTTTCTTTGCCATATGTTAATCCTCCTAATTATTTGATCTCGCGGTGAAGAGTAACCTTCTTCAGGAACGGATTGTATTTCTTACGCTCCAAACGCTGAGTCGTATTCTTTTTATTCTTCGTAGTGATGTATCTTGATATACCAGGTACACCGCTTTCTCTCTGCTCTGTACATTCAAGGATGACCTGCACCCTGTTACCTTTTGCTTTCATTGCCATAATACGAAAAATTAAACAAGGTTAATAAATCCTTTCTTCTGAGCATCTTTGATGGTTGCATCGAGGCCATTCTTCTCGATAGTCCTCATACCCTTGCAAGATACCTTAAGTGTAACAAACCTCTGCTCTGCTTCCGACCAGAATTTCTTGGTCTTTAGATTCAGGGCAAAAATGCGTTTTGTACGCCTTTTGGAATGGGAAACATTATTTCCGACCATTCTCTTTCTTCCTGTAATTTGACAAACCTTTGCCATTGTATATAACTTTTTTAATTATTTCATAATTAGCGGGCTGCAAATATCGCGTAAAAAAATCTAAAAAACAAGATTTTACACAAATTTGAATAGCCTGCTCCACCTGATATTATGAGGAAACTTCCTGTTCCTGTCTGATGAGAACCAAATCATTGCCGGTTTTCCAACCACATGATCTTCAGGGACAAAACCCCAATAACGCGAATCCAGGGAATTATGCCTGTTGTCTCCCATCATGAAGTAATAATCCTGTTTGAAGGTATATGTCTCTGCTTTTTGTCCGTTAATAAGGAAAGAACCGTCTTCGGCAACCTTAAAATCATTCCCTTCATATACACTTATTATTCTCGAATATAAAGGAATGTTTTCCTGATTGAGTTCGACTGTCGCACCTTTTTTCGGAATCCATAATGGTCCGTAATTATCCCTTGTCCACCTGAAATTTTCCGAAAAAGGAAAAAGCGTCAGGTAGGAATCCGGATAGTCAGGAGGATAGACATCCACGTTAGCCTCTATGGAAACGATATTCGGAAATGCACTGATTGTCGAATATGCCTCCTTTGTCAGCGGAATAGCAGGATAGCCAGGCAGTGACTGGTCATACCACAGTTCCGAAACATTCAGGCCCAACCTTTCAAGATTCTTCGGATTGATTTTCTGGCCGTTTGTCATGAC
Source organism: uncultured Bacteroidales bacterium (assembly GCA_949300335.1). Lineage (GTDB taxonomy): Bacteria > Bacteroidota > Bacteroidia > Bacteroidales > UBA932 > Cryptobacteroides. Next base: position 27,892 of record CASGDV010000121.1, read on the forward strand.
CTTGTAGGTCTGCTGGACTCCGGCCTGTACATCCTGCGCGACGGAGTTTATATATACGATTCCGTCCTTAAGTTCCAAAGTATCACCTGCAACCGCAACAGCACGCTTCACATAATGGTCCTTCTTATCCATCGGGCGCACCTTTACCGGGCCGAAATGGTCAAGAGTATATTTCCGTCCAAGCGTTCTCACCAGCATATAGTAGTCATCAGCCGGTGCCTTGGTCAGTACGGTATCACCATGAGGAAATCCGAAAACCACGTAATCGTTTCTTTCAACGGAACCGAAACCCTTCAAACGCCGGTAGTCGCTCTGGATCAAGGTCGAATATGACTCCTTTCCTCCAGGAAGGACATTATGCGTAAAAGGTATGGTCAACGGAGTCTGCGGAATTCTCGGTCCATATGACAGCTTGCTTACAAACAGATGATCTCCTGTAAGCAGAGAACTTTCCATTGACGATGAAGGAATCTTGAAAGCCTGGAAAAAGAAAATGTTTATGAAAGTGACGACAACGACGGCGAAAATGATTGCATCAAGCCAATCCAGAAAAAAATTCCTTTTCTCCCCTTCCTTGTAATCCTTCTTCCAGAATGTCCACCTGACTTTCTTTGTAATATGGTAATCGAATATCACAGCCAGGCCGAAAAGCCACCAGTAATTTCCCAACCATATAACCCATAACAGGTAAAGCAAGGCCCAGAAAACAAACCTAGCCCATCTGTTGCGGTATAATTCCTTCAGTGTCATTACACACCTATTTTACAGAATTGATGATAGCCTCGAAAGCCTGAGGGTTATTCATAGCAAGGTCTGCCAGAACCTTACGGTTCAGACCAATATTCTGTTTTGCAACTTTACCCATGAACTGGGAATAAGTCATTCCGTACTGGCGTGCAGCTGCATTTATTCTCTGAATCCAGAGAGCACGGAAAGTACGCTTCTTCGCTTTACGGTCACGGTATGCATAAGTAAGACCTTTCTCATAGGTATTCTTTGCTACCGTCCAAACATTTTTTCTTGAAAGAAAATTACCGCGGGTCCTTTTTAAAATTTTCTTGCGGCGTGCCCTTGAGGCAACTGAATTTACCGATCTTGGCATAAATTAAATTGATTTTATGGAGGCAGTGGTCATCAAGACGCTTGTCAACTGCATTCCAAGTTTGACATAAAATAAAACTGTGACGGAATTACATTCCCAACAATGCTTTAACTCTCTTGGTATCAACCGAAGCTACCAGTCCCACATGGGTAAGGTTTCTTTTCTGCTTCTTGGTCTTCTTCGTGAGAATGTGGCTCTTGTAAGCATGTTTTCTCTTCACTTTTCCCGTTCCGGTAAGCGTAAAGCGCTTTTTCGAACCGGAGTTGGTTTTGATTTTTGGCATAGTTAAACTTTTTTAACTGTTAATAAATAATATATCCTAAGACAGACTACTTTTTCTTTGATATCGGTGCAATCATCATAATCATACGCTTGCCCTCAAGTTTAGGCATCTGCTCCGCACGTCCGAATTCCTCCAATTCAACGGCAAATCTCAAGAGAAGCTTTTCACCATGGTCCGCATAAAGTATCGAACGCCCTTTGAAGAACACGGAAGCCTTAACCTTCGAGCCTTCCTGCAGGAATTCCTGTGCATGTTTCAATTTGAACTGAAAATCATGTTCATCGGTATTCGGACCGAAGCGGATTTCCTTGATGACTATCTTGGCAGAATTAGACTTCATCTCCTTGGCCTTCTTCTTCTGCTGGTAAACATATTTCTGATAGTCGATTATTTTGCATACTGGAGGATCCGCCTTTGCGCTTATCTCCACCAAATCAAGTCCGAGTTCATCTGCAAGAGCGATGGCATCCTTATAGGAATAAATCCCCTGCTCAGGAATATTATCCCCGACAAGTCTGACCTTCGAAGCAGTAATCTCTTCGTTGATTCTCAATCCGTCTTCGTCCTTCCTAGGCCTCTGGCCCCCATTATTAGGACGTACGCCCTGCTGTCCTGCATTCGGTCTCGGACCGTTGAAACGTGGCGCAGATGGTTTCAATGGTGTTGCGATAAATTATCCTCCTTAAATTAAATCATTATACATAATATCACGACAACTGACCCTTTATCTCGTTGTTTACCAACTCGATAAACTTGTCAACTGCCATTACTCCCTCATCTTTTCCACCCTGTCTTCTGACCGAAACTGTATTGTCGGCGGCTTCCTTTTCCCCTACAATCACGAGGAAAGGCACCCTCTTCAATTCACTCTCACGTATCTTCTTGCCGATGGTTTCATTTCTGTCATCAACGGAGGCGCGAATATCGGAATTATTCATCAAATCACAAACTTTTTTTGCATAATCCGCGAATTTTTCGCTGACTGGCAATATATTAACCTGATCAGGAGTCAGCCACAAAGGCAATTTTCCTCCCGTATGTTCGAGCAATACGGCAACAAAACGCTCAAGCGAACCGAACGGAGCCCTGTGTATCATCACAGGACGGTGTTTCTTTCCGTCGCTGCCAGTATATTCCAGTTCAAAACGCTCCGGAAGGTTGTAATCCACCTGAATGGTGCCCAGCTGCAATTTCCTGCCGATTGCATCCTTCACCATAAAATCGAGTTTCGGACCGTAAAATGCAGCTTCACCCGTCTCCACAATCGTCTTCAGACCTTTTTCCTCAGCAGCTTCGATAATTGCCTGCTCGGCTTTTGCCCAGTTCTCGTCGCTTCCGATATACTTTTCCTTATTGTTCGGGTCGCGGAGCGAAACCTGTGCTATATACTCATCGAAACTCAATGTTTTGAAGACATAAAGAATAATATCTATCACCTTGCAAAACTCCTCTTTCAGCTGGTCTGGACGACAGAACAGATGGGCGTCATCCTGAGTAAAGCTTCTTACCCTTGTCAGACCGTGCAGTTCACCGCTCTGCTCATAACGGTATACGGTACCGAATTCGGCGAAACGTAAAGGGAGATCCTTGTAAGAACGCGGTTTCGACCTGTATATCTCACAATGATGAGGGCAGTTCATAGGTTTAAGCAGATATTCCTCACCTTCCTGAGGTGTATGAATAGGCTGGAATGAGTCCTTGCCGTACTTTGCATAATGACCGGATGTCACATACAGGTCCTTGTTTCCGATATGCGGGGTAATCACAGGAAGATAGCCATATGACTTCTGTACTTTCTTAAGGAAATTTTCCAGACGCTCACGGAGTGCCGCCCCTTTCGGAAGCCACATAGGCAGTCCCTGTCCGACCCTGGATGAAAACATGAAAAGTTCCATTTCCTTTCCTATTTTCCTGTGATCTCTCTTTTTAGCTTCTTCCAGCAAAGCAAGATACTCGTCAAGCATGGACTTCTTCGGGAATGTTATACCGTATATTCTTGTCAGCATCTGGCGTTTTTCGTCTCCCCTCCAATACGCTCCGGCAATGGATGTCAACTTCACAGCCTTGATCACCGAAGTGTCCCTCAAATGAGGGCCGCGGCAAAGATCCGTAAAGTTTCCGTTGGTATAGAACGTTATAGTACCGTCCTCCAGTTCACCGATCAACTCACATTTATATTCGTCCCCCTTTTCGCCGAAAACCTTCAATGCCTCATCCTTGGAAACTTCCTTTCTTTGAAATACCTCCTTCGTACGTGCGAGCTCGATCATCTTGTCCTCGATGGCTTTCAGGTCAGACTCTGCTATCTGTTTTCCGCCGAAATCGACATCATAGTAGAATCCGTTCTCTATAGCCGGACCGATACCGAACTTGACCCCCGGATACAACATCTCCAATGCCTCGGCCATGAGGTGCGATGATGAATGCCAGAACACATGTTTGGCCTCGTCATCATCCCACTTGTGGAGTTTTATCGAAGCATCCCCTACAATAGGGCGCGACAAATCATATATCAAACCTTTCCCTGTCGCATCATCCTTGTACACTACGGTCGCAGCCAGGACATCGGCCGCCAACTTAGGACTGATACTCTGAGCCACCTCATATGCGGTGACACCATTTTCGAAAGCCTTCACGCTTCCGTCAGGAAATGTAATTTCAATCATATCTTAATTATTTTCTTAACAACTCAAGAGTACAAAGGTACGATTTTTTTTCTATCTTTGTCTACAAATCACTATGAATATGAAAGAAAAACTTACCAGGCCGGCTCTATGGAACGGAGGAGCTACAGCGGGCCTCGTACTTGGAGGTATCTCGATTGCATATATGTTCATAAGCCAGTCCATTTCATCTGCAGGCAGCAACCACATTGCCATCAAATTTCTCTCATTCGTGCTTTGGACGGCAAAGCTGTTGGGCTGCATATGGCTCATGGCCTTCTTCATGAAAAGGACGGCAAGGAAATATGAAGACGTCTCTAACAAGGATATTTTCAAATTCGGAGTCATTGTTTCCCTATGCTCCGCCATTCTTTATTCCGGAATCACTCTTGCCAACATGCTGTTCATCTCCGAAGAACTTTATTCCACTCAAATCCAGGCTGCACTGCAGACTTATTCCGGACTTCTTGACTCCAATTCACGTGACATGATGGACAAGATAATACAGATTCTCCCGCAATATACATTTTTCGTCAATCTGATATATTGTTTTATATATGGTCTGATCGTATCTGCTATCCTTTCGCAGAAGATACCTTCAAAAGACCCATTCAAAGAAATTCAGTCAGAATAATCGGTATCATTGAAAAAATCATTGAATCATGGCGGAAAATCCGGACATATCTGTAATTGTTTCGCTGCTCGACGAAAAAGAATCCTTGAAAGAGCTGATTCCATGGATTGTCAGAGTAATGAAAGACAACGGATACAGATACGAAATCATACTGATAGACGATGGGAGCAAGGACGGTTCCTGGGAGCTGATAAAAGAAGCTGCATCCTCAAACCATTCAATCAAAGGTATTTCATTCAGAAGAAACTACGGAAAATCAGCAGCGCTCTATTGCGGTTTCAAGGCGGCCTCCGGCAGGGTTGTCATAACAATGGATGCGGATCTCCAGGACTCTCCCGACGAAATTCCCGAACTGTACAGAATGATTGAGGGGGAAGGCTACGATATAGTTTCGGGGTGGAAACGCCACAGGAAAGACAACACTTTCACCAAAAATATCCCGTCTAAAATATACAATGCGACTGCCAGAGCAATTACGGGCATCAGGCTCCATGACATGAACTGCGGACTGAAGGCATACAAGAACGAAGTGGTCAAAAATATCGAAGTATATGGTGAAATGCACCGCTATATCCCTTATCTTGCCAAAAATGCAGGATTTGACAAAATCACAGAAAAGCCGGTACATCATGCCAAAAGGAAATACGGGAAAAGCAAATTCGGCCTGGAAAGATTTGTGAACGGTTTTCTGGACCTGCTTTCATTATGGTTTCTGAGCACATTCGGAAAAAGACCGATGCATTTTTTCGGATTTACCGGCATACTCATGTTTCTGGCCGGAGGCGCGATTGCAGTTTGGCTGATAATCGCAAAACTTGTACATCAGACGAATGGGCTGGAATTCAGACCTGTTACCGAACAGCCGCTGTTTTATCTTGCTCTTGTGACGCTCATAATCGGAGTTCAGCTGTTCCTTGCAGGATTCATCTGTGAACTGGTATCCAGAAACAGTACCGAAAGGAACAATTACAATATCCGCGAACAGATATGATGCGGCATCAATTCCAGTAATATCGAAACATCAGTTCCGCGTCCGGACAGCGTTAAAGACTCTTGTCCGAAATCCTCCGGGATTAGTGAACTACAGGCAGAACTACTGCAGAAGGAGCATTTCTCTGGTGATATATCCTCACTTCAGATTCCACAAAATCCGATTCTTCCGCCCTATAGATATTTTCCACATATTTCTGCGGATTCATATCTGCCAACGGGAACCATGAACTTTGAATCTGGACCATCATTTTATGCCCCGGAAGAATATAATGCGCCACGTCCGGCAAAGTGAAATCCAGTCCCGTCTTTTTCCCTGGAACCAACGGACACGGCCGCGTCATGCTTTTCCTGTACCTTGCTCTAAAAATATCCCCCCTGACCAGCATCTGATAACCATCCGGAAATACGTCAATAAGTTTTACGACCAGATCCAGATCTTCAGTCGACGATGAAAATTCCAGTTGTACACGCACTGGTCCGCATAGCCGTAACGTATCTGTCATTTCCTCTGTCGAGAAAGACAATACGTCACTACGTGAAAAAATAAAACTCTGATCTGCGACCATGTATTTCTTGTCCCTTCTTGTATTACCGCTACCGTAATATGGAACCGGATCCGAAGGGTCCGAAACATATGAAGAATATGACATCCTGTCATCAGGCCGTTCCTTTGAAAGCCCGCCATCTTTGTGCAGATAATATTTTTCGAAACTTGTATCCTCTTCAGGCCAGGAATCAAGTACAAGCCATCCCCTCGAACCTGAAGGATAGACATAAACTTCCGATGGTTTTGCCCCCTCATTTTCCAGATAATACCTGAAAAACGGATACTCTATTTCCGACAGGAAATATTTGGAAATGCCGTTACCGAAAAATATATCCCCCAAGGAAGAATATGACATATCATGCCATCCGCCATGATACCATGGTCCATATACAAAATGCAATAGGGTTTTCGGAGATTTCTTTTTTAGAACGGCATATGTATTGACGGCTCCGAAACAGTCGTCTGAATCGAAACTGCCGCCAACAACCAATACTGCCGGTTTGACATTCTTCAAATGAGGTATCAAAGACCTTTGCCGCCAAAATTCATCATAGTCAGGATGTTCGACTATTCTGTTCCAGAAATCCAGTGAATCATTCAGGGACGCCCTGACTTTGGATATAGTTTTCCTCTCAAGAAAAAAATCATAAACCGGTTCATGGACATTCCATTTGACAGACGGTATTTTTGTTATCGGATTATGGCACTCCCGATAAAAGGAGCCTCCGAAAAAATAAGTATCCAACAACATGAAAACTCCATTGTGATGACAGTCATCTCCTAGAAACCAATCCAGAATCGGAGCCTGCGGAGAAACGGCCTTGACAGCAGGATGTCCAGACAGTGCAGCCATCGTCGCATAAAATCCCGGATAAGAAACACCTGTCACTCCTACATTACCATTGAAAGACAAATTGTCAAGAAGCCATTCCACCGTATCATATGAATCAGTCGCCTCATCGATGCACTTTTCAGATTCTTTTCCGCATGAACTGCATAATGGACGGATATTTTCATAAGCTCCCTGACTCATATAACGTCCTCTGACATCCTGAAAAACTATTGTATAACCGGCTCTGACATATTCTGCCATATAGGTTACAAGAGATTCAGGAAAACCGCCGTCATAAGGATGGCATCCGTACGGCGTTCTTGTCATCAACAAAGGTTTCCTGTCAGCACCGTGAACCGGAATATAAATTACAGTATATAATCCGGTACCGTCTCTCATTGGGATAGAAACATCTTTTCTTCTGTAATTGTCCTGCAACCATTCAAATGTTATCTCCTGTGAGAACATAGACAAAGATAACAGTGCAAACAATAGTGAATAAAAGAATTTCAATGAAACAAGAGTGATTTTTTCTAACATCATATAAAAACCAATTGCAAAACCGGATTCAATAATTAATCCGGATATACCAATATTCAATAAAACACAGAGGCAGATACCTGCTATGCAAAGTTATGCAAAAAAAAAACAACTCTGCTCTGGGATATCACTCACCGGTCATGCCTGAAAATCCTCCGCCAGTCCCAGACCAACATATATCATTCATCTCAAGCATGTCATTTCAACGATATACAACCAGCTACAGCAGTTCTTCTCAACATAAAGTCAAACAACGCATAGCATTTCCCTGCAGGATACCATTGCCTTATGACACATCATTCATTATACACAAGATATATGCAGTTTCTACATTTCAGTATCCGCAATATACGGTATTCATCCAATCATAAATTTTCTCATGTATTTTATCATCATATCACCATCTTATCGGGCCATATTATTGTTCAGCAGAGACGTGATATTTATTAGCATCTTCCCTGCTCACTGGCAGTCATTTTGAGTAAGAAAGTATTTTCCGGTGGCGCCTGGCCGGCACCCGGTCATTTTTCAACCCATGCGCTTCCACTGACCCTGAGCATATATTCACCCAGTAGATGCTTACTTCAGAGGCCGATGCGCGTGGTTGAAATTAGCCATCTTGTAGACGATGAAGAGGGATACCCGCGAAGGGCAGTGAAAAGAGGCAGTGAAAACGGACAATCGAAACGGACAATGAAACGGGTGGCGGGATATAAAGAAACACCCCGGCTGAGAATATCAGTCGGGGTGTCAAAAAAACGGCAGCTACCTACTCTCCCACCTGGTGGGGCAGTACCATCGGCGATGGTGAGCTTAACTTCTCTGTTCGGGATGGGAAGAGGTGGTTCCTCACCGCTA
>CASGDV010000122.1 GCA_949300335.1 uncultured Bacteroidales bacterium
CAGGCTGCCTGATGTTCGAGGTGAGTGAGAAATGGCCCTTTCACTGGAGTATTGGCTCCAGTTGAGTCCAAAAATGAAAAAAGGGGCTCCGAAACGGAGCCGAAAATATAAAAAGATGAGTTCGATCGGAAAAATTACAGGGACAGTCTGCCGATTGACTCATGATGACGGAATTAAACGACAGTCCCTATAATAAATCTCTCGACCCCACACAGATTACACAGTCTACTGCTTCGGCGGTATTGAGACAATTGCGCCAAAGGCGAACCCCACCCAGAAAGGGATTACACAGTCTACTGCTTCGGCGGTATTGAGACCATCTAGGCGGTAGCCGTAAGAGGTTGTCTCAACCTGATTACACAGTCTACTGCTTCGGCGGTATTGAGGCTGGTAGTTTTGCTGTGTGGGGATTAATACGTATCTTTACAGGGCTAAGGATCCGGGCATGAAATCATTGCAGATAAAACTTATATGTCTCTTACTGGGACTGATGGTCCCGGCAGTCTGTCTTTTTGCGCAGGTAGATATGCCCTGTGTCGGTACGGCGACTACCGTGCTCAATGTTCGATCAGGTCCCGGTACTGGATATAGCCGCATAGGTCAACTTTCAAAAGGGGAGAAGTTGGTCGTAAAGAAAAGGGCTGATGACGATTGGCTGCAGGTAGAATATAACGGCAGAGTCGCCTACGTCCACTCAGACTATATCACACTTTCACAATATCCGGCAAAGTATTCTCATGTAAAGCATCGCCAAAGTTTGAGCGTAGGAAGGATAATATGGAAAATATTTTTATGGGGTATTGCCGCATATTTCGGACTGGTGTTGCTGTATTGGCTGTTTAGAATACTGGTCGTCGTAGGGGTTGTCGCATATCGAATATTGACAGTACTGTCCAAAGTCATCAGCTTCCCGTTCTTCCTGCTTAATGCCCTACAGAGGTATCTGGCCAAACCGTGGTTTGTATTTTTCAAGGACCATCATTTCGACAGCAAGACAAATCAGATACTGCGCATAGTGTTTTCAGTACTCAAAGTTCCGTTTTACATTGTGCTTACTCCGGTCCGTCTTGTCAATGCCGTGTACTTCAATCTGGTGATGCACTGCCTTTTCGAGATGTTCAATTACATCATGGAGGTGGTCTCCCCTTCTGATTACAGGGAGGGTGACGACAGTTGGGGAAGATGGATTCTTTTCCTGCCGTGGCGTATCCTGAAGTATGTCGTTTGGCATGGCATGTTGACAGTAGTGGAGAGCTTGATCTGGACAGTTGTCGATGTATTTCTTCCTGCCCTTACATTGTACCACGGTACGAGCCCGTCGGCGGCCAACTCGATAGTGAGCAGTCCGGAACGTGCCGGATATATGGGATATGATGTGGGAATATGGAGAGTCGGAGGCGGGAATTATGCCGGGAACGGAATTTATTTCGCCCCGGTGCGCAGTACTGCAAAACACTATTCTTCCGGTTCTCTGATAATCTGCCGCGTCACATTGGGCCCGACACTGGATCTGGGACTGGCTCCTTACCATGTGTTCTCGGCATGCGGACATCCGGATGCAACTGAGGCGACAAGCTGGGGGCTTGAAAACGGTTATGTCACCGGCGAATGGTGGCGTCCGGACGAGAGGTGGTGGGAATACTGCATGTACGACTGGCAGAACCGCTATAACTACAGCTGGCGCATCCGTCCCTTATATGTTCTGGATCTCAATTCGGGCAATATCCAGAGGATACCAGGAGGCATGTGCCACTGGCTGTTCAGGAAGATGGTCATCAAAGACATTTTTGCCTCTCTGGAGTAAATCCATGCTTCTGTTTTGCACCATAGAAATTATTGCCTATCTTTACAGAAACAACTAACTTGTGAAGTTATCCGGTATGTCAGAAATGAACAATTCGTACAAGTCCATCGGCCTGTTTATCGACGGTGGCTACTATGCAAAGGTAAACGAGGCTCTGGAGAGTCTGATGGGACTAAATGTTAAGATGGGGGCTCTGATGAATCTCATAAGGCAGCAGGTGGCCGGTCTGTGCGGCACGGACATGGCGGAGTGCCATATAACCGAAAGCCACTATTTCAGGGGACGCTACAGGGTAAACAATGCCAACAGCAAACATCTTCTGTACAGCGAGAGGAAGTTCGAGGATTCGTTGATAGAGAACGATGTGGTCTTCCATTACAAGCATCTGAAAGAAGTGGAAAAAGGCGGAAACGTTACGGTTGTAGAGAAGGGGATAGACGTTTGGTTCGCTCTGGAGGCCTATGAGTTGTCTGTGCTGCGGAAGTTTGACTTCGTGGTGCTGATAACCGGTGACGCCGACCATGAGATGCTTGTACGAAAGCTTAATGCACTGAAGATACATACAATACTGCTGACATGGGATGTTCAGGAAGGGCAGGGTACATCCACAGCCAGGCTGCTTAGGGAGGAAGCCTGTACGCATATAGAGCTCAGCAAGCTGGTAGTGCAAGACGGGGAATTGCTCAAAAAACTTTGCATGGCGGTTTAGTCTTGTCTTTCTGATCTTGAATTATGGAAAATATTTTCAATTACAATCCGGAGAACAATGATGAAAAGGCAGTATGCGATTTCCTGAAAAAATGCCTGTCAGGAAACGTGGCCAAAAGGAATGTCCTCAAAATGCTAATTGAGGAATATCCTTCTTTTGACGACGACGCATATCTGCTTGCTGAAAAGCTTCTGATGGAATATCCGGAAAGCGGCACCGGTGATTCGGGAATTGTTCTCCATGATGTCAGGTATTTCAAACACAACGGGTTCTGCTTCAATTTCCATTCATCGGTCAGGAGCCAGTTTACCCAAGAGGACGGGAGTCTGGATATTCTTCTGTCTGTAGGAAGAGACAGTAATATTGAATCTCCGCATTTTGAGTACAATCTTCAAGTTGACACCAGCCTGTCCGGATTAAGATACGAAAAGACCGTGTCTCCATACACTGAGTATTCTGGACTAATGTTCGCCACTATGCTGGACAAGGATTTTCTTAAGGAACAACTATATGCCCCATATGTGGTTTTCTATCCTGTATTGAATGATACTTTAAACGGATTCTCATACAGGCTGGACAGATTTGAGTATCTTGTCGTCCCGTCAAACTTCGAATCATTTTTTACGGTTGATACCCTGTATATGTATTGTCTCGGTACACCCGACAAGCCTGTCGCCAATATGGATACAGGCGATCTGTATTCGCTGGGGCTTAAAATGGTTATGAATTCTTCTTTGCGATATCTCGAAAGTGCCGGTCTGGAACATATTGAGATGGTTGTCAGTATTGTGGATTCGGAGGACAACCTGGTGGCAAGACGAAATATCAGGCTTTCAGCACGTGGAAAAGGCCGGTTCGAATTTTCGGGAGCGCTGTTAGGTGATGGCCCAAGCAGGGGTATATTGTCTTACGTGCGCCTTAAACCGGGAGAAAGGTACACCATCTACCTGAATGTTTGGGATAAGCCGATAGCATGGAAGTCTTTTGTGGCGGAAGCCGAGAACAATAGCTTCGACAACATGGACGACGACACGTTCCATTTTGAGGAAATGTTGGGACGAAAGGTCAAACCTGACGGTAATCCTACATCTATGCATCATCTGGCCTTTTGCCTGTCGGATGTGAACAAAGTCCGTGCTGCAAAAGGGATGCCTCCTGTCTTCAAGTATGAAACGGATGAGGAGGTTGAATTTGAAGATTTGCTTGCATCGATGGAGTTCTGTGTCCGGCGTAAAAAAGAAGACATCGAAGTTTTGTCCTTCAGCTTCTATAAGGATGAAAAATCCATAGATTCTGATCTTCCGCTTTCATCCATGATCAATTGTTCTTCAAGGGAAGATTTGTTTGCAAAAGTGAAATATAAGGCAGATGATGAAATATGTGCGGAAACCGTTACGGTAAAGGCGGTGAACAGGAGAATCAAACTTGGAATCGAATGCGAAAAGACCGGTAATGGCCCTTTGGACAAAGATGGAACAGGTTCATTCTGTTTTAAAGTTCCCATTCAGATGGTTTTCCCCGAATCTGATATCAGACCGATTGAAGAGCTTGTCATTGAAATCCACAGCGATTTTACCGGCAAGCTGCTGTTTTTTGAAAAATTCAAAATGATTACAACTGATGATATGTCGGATATCATCAGGATTAAAAAGATGGTCTTTGAACCGGCAGGCGAAAGTGTCCACCCGTCGGCGATCAATCCGAATAATTCTCTTATCGCATTCAGACAGAAGAGTCTGAGAAAAATGCTGGTGGCTTGTTATTTTGATACAGAAAGAGATTTTAATGTGGATTCACTTTCCCCGTCTTTCAGTATACATGATGCTTCCGGCAGGCTTTTGGAAAAGATTGATGTATGTGGTGTAGATGTTTCGGACGGTACCCGGATGCTTGCCTGTGGCTTTGGGGAATTTTGCAGATATGATTGGCCCAAAGGCAGCTATAGGATAGAACTCTCCATGGCTGACAGTATCCTTGCTTCATGTTCGGTGGAAGTCGGGAATAATGAATTGGAAGGGGAATATGATCCAACTCGTGCCGCTGTTCAAGTATATGATGCGTCAGGAAGCAAAAAAAGTGCAAAGAAGGAATTGGACAGCCTTATAGGTCTTGCTTCTGTCAAGGAGCAGATAGCTTCTTTCAGCAGCTTGGCGCTTATGTCAGTCAGACGCAAGGAAGCCGGATTTCCCGCAACACTTCCCGCATTACATTCTGTATTTATGGGTAATCCCGGTACGGGAAAGACCACAGTGGCCAAAATTATGGGGCGTATATATCATGAGATGGGCCTACTTAGTTCGGGCCATGTTGTGATGGCAGAACGCAAGAATCTGGTCGGGCGTTATTATGACAGTGAATTGAGGGCTGTCGAAGATGCCGTGAGGCGTGCAAAAGGAGGCGTCCTGTTCATAGATGAGGCTTATACCCTGTGTGTCGAGGAAGATCCCAAAGATCCCGGGCACAAGATAATCGAGACTCTTCTTAATTTTCTGTCAGGCGAGTCTTCCAGGGATTTCATGCTTGTTCTGGCAGGGTACAGGGACAGGATGACACAGATGCTTATTTCGAATCCTGGATTGAGCTCAAGGATACCGAATGAATTTATCTTTGAAGACTATTCAATAGATGAGCTTGAAAAGATTGCGCAAAGATACTGCCGTATCAATAAATATATAATGACTCCAGGCGCATTTTCCCGTCTCAAGGCGATTATCGCAAGAGACTATGCAGCCAAGGATGATAATTTCGGCAATGCCAGATACGTGGTAAATCTTATCGAAAAGCAGGTTCTGACCAGAATGTCCAAACGTGTAGGGCAGTTGTCGGATTCGACTAAAGAAGATCTTGTCAACATACTGGATGAAGATGTACCTATGGTGGAAACGGCTGACGATCCCGGCGGAAGTATGGCCGAACTGAACGGGATGGTCGGGCTGCATGACTTGAAGCAGAATATATTTTCCCATCTTAATTTCGTGAAGATGATGAACATGCGGGTCAAGGCCGGATTGAATACCTCCATACCCCCGTTGCATATGATTTTTACCGGTAACCCAGGTACAGGAAAGACTACTGTTGCAGATCTTATGGGGGAGATATATGCCTCCATGGGACTCCTTTCGCGCGGGGAAGTGGTCAAAGTTGAGAAGAAGGACCTGGTGGGTTCTTATCCTGGAGAAACAGAAAAGAAGATGCGTTCTGTCCTGAATCAGGCCAGAGGGAATATCCTTTTTATCGATGAGGCATATCAACTTTATGAAGATTCAACGGGTTATGGCCGTGATGTGATCAACAGCCTGCTTACGACGTTGTCAAGAGATGGATTGGACATGATTGTAATCCTTGCCGGTTACACGGAGGATATGGAAAGGATGCTGGACATGAATGAAGGATTACGCTCGAGATTCCCTTACAGGTTTCATTTCAATGACTATACAGTAGATGAACTGGTGGAGATCGGACTGCGGCGGGTCGCGAGAGAGAATTTTATTTTCTCCCCGAAGGCTTTGGAAAGATTCAGGGCCCTTGTCATGAAAGAAGCCAGAAACAGGAAGTCATCTTTCGGTAATGGCCGTTTCGTAACAAGATTGATTTCTTCGAAAATATTGCCGGCAATGGGCAGCAGAATTGCCGGTATGGACAGTCAACCTACTGAGAAGCAGTTGCAAACTATATTGGCATCGGATATTCCTATTTCAAGTGAGGAGGCTGACAGGATTCTGAAAGGAGCTTTTGATGATGATGCCATAGACAGTGCCTTGTCGAAGCTGGATTCAATGGTAGGTCTTGACAACGTAAAGGCAGTCATTCACAATTTCGTAAAATTGTGCAGATACCGCAATTCCATAGGAGAACCGTTGTTGGACAAAGGGCTCCTCAAATGGAGTTTTCTCGGCAATACAGGTACCGGCAAAAGTACGGTTGCAGGAATCCTTGCCGAGATACTCAAAGCCATGAATCTGATTCAAAGCAGTAGGGTGGAGGAAATAAAGGGTGAGATGATTTTCAATGTACCGGAACAGAAATGCGATAATGTACTTGGTACAGCAATGATGAGGTCAAGGTACGGTATGCTGTTCATAGACGGGGATGCCCCCGAATTCAAAAGTTCCGGATACAGCCTTACCAGTGAACAGCTGCGTTTCAAACTGTCTTCCCTTACTGCAGAGACAGGCGGGCCAGGGGCAATGGTAATAGCGGAAGTCGCGTCCCCAAGAAAGCAGGCGGCTTTGGAATTGTATGGAAACAGCCTGATTTATGGCGGGACATTGGTCTTTGGGGACTATTCTGAAGATGAACTGTTCCGGATTCTATTGAAGTGTCTTTCACGGTATAAGGTGAAGTTTTCCACTGAAGCTGAACACAAGATACGTGAATATATCTCCGGTCTTTGTTCTTGCCGTGAACTGGCATTCGCGAATGCCAGAACAATGAAGAATCTGTCTGATGCCATATATGAAAGGGTGCAGTTGCGTAAGGCGGACGGGAAAGGCTGTCCGAAACGGACGATAGAAATAGAAGACGTCGCAGACTTTGATTACATACACAGGTTCCGTGCCGGCAAGATCGGCTACTGACTTGACATGAGGCTCTAACTGTGCTTGCAGATGAAGTCCACGAAGTCGGCCGGGGTTTCTATGAGTTCTTCGTCCAGAGGGCTTATTTCCACTTCGAATTCTTCTTCTATGGCCATAAAGAGTTCCAGGACATCCAGTTCATCGAAATAGTCCCTGAGCCGGGTGTCCATATCGACTTCTTCCTCAAGATGTTCTTCTATAAGGTCGAGGACTCTCTGTTCTATCTGTTCCCTGTATTCGTTGTCGGAATTCATAATATGAGTATCTTTGCACAAAGATAACTGAAAAATCGGTAATTATATAAGCCTAAACGAAGGGAACATGAAAATAGACGGCAAGAGCCTGATGCGGTATGTCAAGTCCGGATATTCTGACAGAAATCTGTGCAGGGATTATATCAAAGGAAAGATTCAGGTGGTAAGCGAAAGGATATTGCTGCAGAAAATGGAGCATGTGTTCATTTTGTGCGACCATGTGAAGGCGGCTGGTTTTACTCTTGTCAAACAGAAAGAATATTCGAAAGGAATAATGGATTTCGATTTCGAAAGGGAAGAACTTACTTTCAGAATCTCCACTGTTGGGGTAGATAGCAGGTCATATGTGTTGGTGCGCTTTACTCTTGGCATATGCAACGAATATTTAAAATGTAATTGGCATATTGATTATTATCCGGATCTGTGCGGCTATCTGCGGAGTGTCATCAATGACTACCCGGTATGGAAGGAGGAATGCAGGCAGATAGTCCATGAAGCAAGTGTGTTGCGCAAGAGGCTTAGTGTAGGAGAGACAGCAGTCAGGATATTGCTTGATGACATGGCAAAGAGTTTTGGCAGGCCTTACCGGATGTATCTGGAAGACTATGCCTGGAAACTTGAAATAAAGCTGAAATACCGCAGGGCCCTGAGGTTAAGGGTCAATGTTGAGTCAGATATAGAAAAACTGAAGAAAATGAAGGACAGGATACAGACATTCATAGATGCAAGTGACGGCCTCGGGCAGATGTCTTCTACCTTGTCCTATTATGGAGACAATACGGAATGGATAAATGTTGACAATTGAGTAATATGGCAATAAACATAAATACCAAAGAACTATACAGGATTCTGGAAATTACTCCGGCGAACCAGAATATCATGCTTTCCGGCAAGCACGGAATCGGCAAGTCCAGAATCATAACCGAATTTTTCGAATCCCGCGGATTCAAGGTCGTGACTCTGTTCCTGGGACAGATGAGCGATCCCGGTGACCTTATCGGGCTGCCGAGGAAAGATGATGACACAGACAGGACTGTGTTCATGCCTCCATTCTGGTTCCCTGTCGATGATACTCCGGTAGTCCTTTTTCTGGATGAACTCAACAGGGCGCGTCCTGAGATTCTGCAGACCATCATGGATCTGGCACTCAACCGCAAGCTTGCAGGCAGGAGCCTTCCTGCTGGCAGCCGTATAATCTCTGCCGTCAACGAGGGGGAGGAATATCAGCTGACGGACCTGGATCCGGCGCTGGTGTCGAGATTCAATATATACCGTTTTCAGCCGACTGTCGGGGAATGGCTGCTGTGGGCATCGCGGAATGGAATTGACAAACGTATAATCGATTTCATCGAGGACAATCCGACATTTCTGGACAGTGACGGAAGCAGAGCGGGTGAATCTTCCCTGCTGGAAAAGACACCCGACCGGCGAGGTTGGGAAAGGGTTTCCGATGTCCTGAAAATGTCGGACGGGACGATAGTAATAAAAAAGATAGTTGCCGGAATTGTGGGCATAACGGCGTCGAACAAGCTTTTTGAAACTATTTCGTTCCGGAGAAAGGTTACTGCAGAGTCCATACTGTCCGATTTCAGTTCAAATGTGGGTGAACTTAGGAAGTACAAGGCCCACGAACTCAGTGTGATAAACGAAAGCATCTACAGGTGCATGGAGACAGGGAAGCAAGGCAAGCCAGACGTTTGCTCTGCCAACCTTCTCAAATACATGAAATGGCTTACCGGTGAGGACAGACGCGAATGTATGGCGCATTTCTGTTCCCTGTTTGAAGGAGCCTCATACCCCAAGGCCAACCTGTTCCTGATGACCCAGGCCGGCGAATGTTTCAAGTATATTACCGAGTTCATTAAAAACATGTAATGGAAAAAATCCTCAAGAAGATAATCGAGGAATGGTATTTGTCCGAACCGGCCCTTTTTACCGCTGTCTGTACTCATTCTCTCGCTGAAAACCGCTCCATTGAAGTTCCTATGCGCAGCGGGCAGCAGACGATAGAGTACAATCCGGATATTCTGTCAAAGTGGAAGATGACTGATGTCAAGGAGAGGATTAAACTGGAAGTTATACGCATAATGCTGGGACATCCTTATCAGCGTCAGCCCTATCCGCCTGAACCGGCACTGCTAGGACTTGCCAGCGATGTCACGCTCAATACACTCTACGATACCGGGCTGCTCCGGTTTCTTCCTGAAGGCATGAAGGTTCCAAAGGGGTTATGCTTCGAGGAATATTACTCTATTGTACGGAAATATCTGAACGAAAACGGTATACGGCAAAGGAGAAACATGGCAGGCGATGACGGCAATGGCTCAGATACGGACGGTAGCGGAAAAGGAAGAGAAGGCGGAACATCTGAAGATGAGGACAATGCCGACAACAGAATCGTGGATGGCCACGGAGGCCTGCTTGCGATTGAAGCGTCGCTGGCAGGACTGTGGCAGGAAGACATGATGGTTCAGGAAAATATCCGTCAGATGGTGGACAATATACAGCGGAGCCGGCAGTGGGGAAGTATTCCGGCTTCGGTTTACGAAAGGATAATAGCTTCCAATATGGTACGTATCGACTACCGCAATATCCTCTCGATGTTCAGGGCTTCGGTCTTGTGTTCAAGGCGCAGTCTTACCAGGATGAGGCCGAGCCGCCGTTACGGATTCGGCCAAATGGGCAGCAAGCGGAATTTTGCGACAAGGCTTCTCGTTGCCATGGATGTAAGCGGTTCCGTAGGCTCCGAATGTCTTTCCCAGGCCCTTTCCATTATCAACAGGTTCTTCAAATACGGAGTGGAATCCATTGATGTAATACAGTTCGATGCGGAGATAAAAGGTGAAAGACAGGTCCTGAGAAAAGCGGTCCGTGGCAGATACGAAGTCTGCGGACGTGGAGGAACCTGCTTTCAGCCACCTGTGGACATGTTCCTCAAAGAATCCTATGACGGTCTTATAATGATTACCGACGGCTATGCTCCCGCTCCTGAATTATCTGAAAAACCCCATGGCAGAATCCTGTGGATGATATACGGTTCATCTTCGGATTATCAGTCCGGTAAACTGCCTGTCCGGCTGTCGTGGATAGCGGATTTCCCCAGTTCCAGACATATCATTCTGCCCAAATTATAGACAACCGTACCGGCGGGCATTTTGGAATGTTCCGCCGGTACGGTGCTTGCTACTGTATTGGCGGCGGTATGCCGGAGGCGGTGCCGCTGCCTGTTTTGATATGGGGTTTATCTTAGCTGTGTCCAGCCATTGACGGCGGTATTGCTTTCAGTCCGGCTTGCCGGGACAGGGGCCGGGACAGGGGCATTGGCCGGTACGTTGGATTTGAAGTTGGCAAGAGGTACATCGTAAGCGACCGGTGAAGAGCGTATAGCAAATCTATTCCACGCGCGGTATCTTCGCGCAAAAAAAAGATGCTTACAAGAGAAGAAATCGCAGAGATAGTTCAATACTGCAAGGAGCATGGAGTCTCATACAAGAGCCGTCTGAAAGAAATCGGGATAACCGAGTGGCAGTTTTATGAAAGCAAACGCAGATACGCCGAGGCTCAGGCCAGTGAGCGGGCAGCAGGAGAGTTCCTTCAGCTGGTGCGTGGCAATGACAGTTTTCCGGAACCGGTGCTGACAAGCAGGAAAACAGGCAAAGTCAGGGAGTCAGGCTGCGGGTCCGGTCCGATGAGCATAGAGCTGCGCACGCAGACAGGGACGGTGTTGCGGATCCAGGGCAATCTGGACGCGACGATGATACAGGCAATAATCC
Source organism: uncultured Bacteroidales bacterium (assembly GCA_949300335.1). Classification (GTDB taxonomy): domain Bacteria; phylum Bacteroidota; class Bacteroidia; order Bacteroidales; family UBA932; genus Cryptobacteroides. The sequence continues at coordinate 11,118 of CASGDV010000122.1, forward strand.
AAGCGTCGTCGAGCCATGTTCAGCCTGAATGACAGCATGCGGTACTGGCTGTACAACCGGCCTGCCGACATGCGGAAGAGCTACTACACACTGAGTGGAATAGTGACGGATGAGCTGGGGTGTGACCCTTGTAACGGAGACGTATATATCTTCATGAACAAGGCGAGGAACAGGATAAAGCTTCTCCACTGGGAGCCCGGCGGTCTGGTCCTGTACTGCAAGCTTCTTGAATCCGGGACCTTCGGCATGCCCTCCGGCATGGAGAAGGATGCCGTCAGCGGGAGGATAGAATGGAGCGAACCGGTCATGATAGTAGAGGGAATAATCGAACAGCCAGAGAGCCGCAGACAGCGGCTTGAGAATCTGAAAAAACTACGTAGATAAGCGAAGAAAAAGTGCCCCGGACTTGCATATGTGGCACTTTTCCGTACCTTTAAGTATTGAAAACAGAGGATGAAACAAGTAGTTATGACAGTCGGGGAACAGTTGGCGGCAGCACTTTCGGAGGTGGAAAATCTCCGTATGACCATCGCTGAAAAGGACCGCATAATCCAGGATCTCCAGAACAAGCTTCTGTGGCTCCGCAAGAAGGTCTTCGGCCCTATGAGCGAGAAGGCCCTTCCAGTCGATCCCGCCCAGCTGTCACTGTTCGAGGAGAAGCATCTCACCGACGAGGAGCGTGCCCGGCTTGACAGGGAGGTCGAAGAAGCGGAAAAGACAATCACAAAGACAGTGACTGTAAAGGCCAGGCCTTCCCGCAGGCCTCTGGATATCACCGGACTTCCTGAGAAGGTCGTCCATATCTATCCCGACGGGGTCCTTGACGGAGACGGTCACCTCAGGGATGAATATGTAGAGATAGGCACGGACGAGTCCTCCCGTCTTGAGAGAAAGCCTGCAGAGGTATACATACAGAAGAATGTCTTCCATAAGGTCATCCTCAAATCCGATATGGAGACAAAGCATCCTGAGGACAGGGAGATACTCTCACCGGAACGTCCTCTCGCACCGGTAGCCAGATGTATGGCAGGGTCATCGGTCCTGTCCGACATCATAGTCGGAAAGTTCCTCTACCACCTTCCGTCCTACCGCCTGATACAGCAATACAAGGAGTCCGGGATAACGATAAGCGACTCCACGATGGGAGGGTGGTATGAGGCGGCGGTGGAGAAGCTCAAGCTTCTGTACGACATCCTGCGGCGCCAGATACTCTCAAGCGAATACGTCCAGGTCGACGAGAGCGTGATACCGGTAATCGACAACGAGAAGCACAAGGCCAGAAAGGGTTACGAGTGGTGCGTCAGGGACGGAATCACAGGGGATGTCATGTTCTGGTATGACAGGGGCAGCCGTGGCCATCACGTCGCCCGTGAAATCCTGGGCGGATACCGGGGAAACGTACAATGCG
>CASGDV010000123.1 GCA_949300335.1 uncultured Bacteroidales bacterium
TTATCAGATGTGTGAATGCAGGCGGACACACACGATGAATGGATAGAGTCGAATTCGTCCGGTGAGTGGATGAAGAAGCACTCATCCGAAGGGAGAATGGAGACGAAGCCGGAACATGGACGGAACAATGCTGACTTTTCAAAAAAAAAGAAGCTGGGCCTCCAGAAAAAATAAAAGGAACCGACCCAAAATTGCGTTTGAGTCGGTCCAATATAAAAATGCGGTTGAACCGCAGTTCAGGCAAAATTATTTTGCAATGACACGTGCCATTTCGCAAACTTTGTTTGAATAACCCCACTCGTTATCGTACCATGAAACAACCTTTACGAAAGTAGGATCGAGCTGGATACCTGCTTTGACATCGAAGATTGAAGTACGTGGATCGTTACGGAAGTCAGTTGAAACGACAGCCTCATCTGTATATCCGAGCACACCTTTGAGCTCGCCTTCTGAAGCTTTCTTCATTGCTGCACAAATCTCATCATAAGTTGCAGGTTTCTCGAGTTCTACAGTAAGGTCTACAACTGAAACATCTGAAGTAGGAACACGCATCGACATACCGGTAAGTTTGCCGTTAAGTTCAGGAAGGACTTTGCCTACTGCCTTGGCAGCACCAGTTGATGAAGGGATGATGTTCTCAAGAATACCGCGGCCGCCTCTCCAGTCTTTCTTTGAAGGACCGTCTACAGTTTTCTGAGTAGCTGTAGCAGCATGTACTGTTGTCATAAGACCTCTCTTGATACCGAAAGTCTCGTGAAGAACCTTTGAAATTGGAGCGAGACAGTTGGTTGTACAAGAAGCATTTGATATGATTGTCTGACCAGCGTAAGTATTGTGGTTAACACCGTATACGAACATAGGAGTAGCATCCTTTGAAGGAGCAGACATGATAACTTTCTTTGCACCGGCCTTGATATGAGCTGAAGCAAGCTCCTCAGTTAGGAAGAAACCGGTAGACTCTACTACAACGTCAACGCCAAGAGCACCCCAAGTGATGTTTGCAGGATCTTTCTCTGCGAAGATCTGGATCTTGTTGCCGTCAACGATAAGGTAGTTGCCTTCTACTTTGATATCATGATTGAAATGACCGTGAACTGAATCATATTTCAGCATATATGCCAAATAATCAGCATCAAGAAGGTCATTGATACCTACAACCTGAATGTCGTTTGAGAAATTCTCAACAGCTGCACGGAATACCATACGGCCGATACGGCCAAATCCGTTAATACCAAGTTTAATCATTTTACTTTATATTTTAAAAGTTCTACAAAAATTTCAATCTGCTTTCGCGTGACCATCTCCTGCAAAAACGGTGCAAAAGTACGAAAAATAATGAAATTTCAATAAGTTTTCATCGAAATCTTATGATAAAAGAAACGTACCTGCTTTTGAAGTGAACAAGAATACAAAATGTTTGGTATATTTGTCGGGTTTGAAATGAATACAGACACATATGAACATACTTATAACGAATGACGACGGATACAAAGCCAAAGGAATAAGGGTCCTGGCAGAAATAATGAGACAATTTGGCAGTGTCACTGTCATAGCCCCGAAAAAACACCAGTCAGGAATGTCAATGGCTGTATCTCTTGGATTGAAACAGATTGCCTACAGAGATATGGGAAATATTGACGGAGCAGACTGGTCATACCTTGATGCCACTCCCGCAAGTTGTGTAAAGTTCGGACTGAATGTAAGATTCCCGGACAAGTTTCCGGATGTCGTGGTTTCAGGCATAAATCACGGCTCCAACGCATCTTCGGCTTCTTGCTATTCCGGCACTCTCGGTGCTGTTCAGGAAGCTGCATTGAACGGAATTCCCGGCATTGGCGTATCACTGAATTCCATGAATCCGGATGCGGATTTTTCTTCGGTCCAGAAATTCTTTCCTGCCATATTCGACAAGATAATGGGTAATCTCCCGGAAAGAAAAGGAATATACTACAATGTAAATTTTCCGAAACTGGCTCCTGAAAATATAAAAGGACTCAGAGTCGGATGCCAGGGAAAAGGACGATGGATCAGGGAATTCCAGGAATGGGACCCTTCCGCATATTCGCATCTTGGAATAACTCCGGAAATGCTCGGCCAGACATCAGTTGCAAATCCGGAAGATGGCGAAAAACTGTACATGATGGTTGGAGACTACCTGGATGACCCGCAGAACAGTACGCTTGCAGACCATCATCTAATGCAGGACGGCTACGTTTCCATTGTTGCACATAACATAGATACTACGGACTATGATGAATTGCAAAGGATTACAAGCAAAAAAATCGATATGGATTTTCAGAAATGAGCACCGGCAGATAAGACAGACAGGCCATGAAATATTACATCATAGCAGGTGAAGCATCCGGAGACCTCCATGGCTCCAATCTGATGAAAGGGATATATCATGAAGACCCTGAAGCGCATATAAGATTCTGGGGCGGCGACTTCGTGAATGAAGTATTTTCAGAAATGTCCGAATACGAGGGAGAATGCGGACTTGTGAAGCATTACAAGGACGGAGCCATTATGGGATTCTGGGAAGTATTCGTCAAGGCAGGAAAACTTTTGGGAAATGTTAAATTCTGCAAAAATGACATCATGTCATGGAAACCCGATGTAGTCATCCTGATAGACTATCCGGGATTCAATTTCAAGATAGCGAAATTCGCACACAATCGCGGGATAAAGGTATTCTACTACATAGCTCCGAAAGTCTGGGCCTCGAGGGAAGGACGTATCAAAGCCCTAAAACGCGATGTTGACAGGCTGTTCATCGTGTTCCCTTTCGAAATACCATATTTCAAGAGCAAAGGAATAAGTTTCATATACAAGGGTAATCCACTTGTCGATGCGATAGACTCTTCGATTGCCTTAACAGAAGATAGGCAGGCTTTCCTGCAAAGGAACGGATTGCCTGACAAGCCCTATATAGCCATGCTTGCAGGATCACGCAAGGGAGAAATAAATACGATGATGCCGGTTCTTGCCGAATTTGCAAAAAGGCTTCACCGCATTCCGGAATATGCCGGATATATGTTTCTGATAGCAGCCGCACCAGCAAGAAACATGTCTGATTATTCAACGTATCTTACTGATGAAAATCCTGAAGAAGGACCGGATATAAGGGTATTGTTCGGACAGACGCAGTCCATAGTGAAAAATGCGGAAGCCGCTGTCGTAAATTCGGGAACCGCATCTCTGGAAACCGTATTGCTCGGAACTCCTCAGGTTGTCGGGTTTATTACTGGGAATCTCACATATGCCATTGCAAAAAGAATTGTGAAAGTAAAATACATCAGTCTCGGAAATCTGATAATAGACAGGCTTGCATTCAAGGAACTGATTCAGGATGAATGCAATCCGGAAAACATTCTAAATGAAGTAAAGAATATTATCGAAAATGGGGAATACAGGAAACGCATGCTCGGCGACTATGCCGAAATAAGGCAAAGGCTTGGAGGCAAAGGAGCATCCAGAGCTGTCGCGTCAGCCATGATAGACATTCTTCGGGAAGGCGGGAATCAGTAAGTTCTTTCCCCGAAAATCAGGGTTCCGATTCTTACCGTATTGGCCCCCATTTCAACTGCTATTCTGTAATCGTGGGTCATGCCGAATGAGAAAACATTGAACTCTCGTGTCAGGTTCGGATATTTGCCGATGCAGGAATTCAGCATGCCTCTCAATGCAACAATTTTCGAAAAATCATTACGGATGACCCTTTCGTCATCAGTAAAGGTTGCCATTCCCATAAGTCCGCAGAATACTATATTTGCATACTTTTTATCGGAAAACAGTACCGACTTTATTTCCTTTTCGGAAAGCCCCTGTTTCGTTTCTTCTGATGCAATATGGTATTCAAGCAGAACTTTTATCCTCATTCCGTTGTTATCACCCCAATTGTCTATGGCATCCAGGAGATGGATACTGTCAACTGATTCTACAATATTGACATAAGGAAGTACGAGTTTCATCTTGTTTGTCTGAAGATGGCCTATGAAATGCCATTCTATATCTTCAAATTTATGACTATCCCCTGTTTCACAGGCAATTTTCTTCAATTCCGCCACCTTGGATGCCAATTCCTGAGGACGGCTCTCACCGAAAACACGCTGACCGCAGTCATATGCCCCGACAATTGCCGAGACCGGATGGAATTTGGAAACTGCCACCAATTTCACATTTGATGGCAGTTCCTGTTTCAATTTTCTTATTATATCACCTGATGACATACCGCAAAACTAACGTCTCTTCTTTGCCTGCTCCTTAGCCATCTGCTGCTGCATCTTCTGTGCTTCCTCGAGTCTCTGCATCCATTTCGACTTCGGTGCAGGTTTGTTTTCAGCCGCCTTCAGCTGCGCATGGATCTTCTTCTCATCTACAAAGAATTTCCTCACTGCCCATGTCTGTATCATGGTAATGATATTGGAAAGAAGATAGTAGTAACTCAAACCGCTGGAAAGATTGTTACAAATGAAAAGCATCATTATAGGCATGAGCCATACGCTCATGAACTTCATACCGGCCATGCTCGGATCATTCGACATCTGCGACGATGTCATCTTTGAATAAAGGAACATCGATATTGCCATCAGAAGTGCGAACAAGGAAACATGGTCACCATACATAGGAATGTTGAACGGCAAGTCCAGAATGGAATCATATGCACTCAGGTCATCGGCCCACAGGAAGCTCTGCTGGCGAAGTTCTATGGAAGCCGGGAAGAAACGGAACATGGCGAAAAGAATCGGAAACTGCAGGAGCATCGGCAGACATCCCCCCATCGGACTTATTCCGGCCCTACGATAGAGATCCATCATTGCCTGCTGCTTTTTCATCGCATCTTCCTGTTTAGGATACTTTTCATTAAGTTTCTCTATTTCCGGTTTCAGAACATTCATCTTTGCAGATGACATGTAAGACTTGATGGTAAGTGGAGATATGACAAGTTTTATAAGCAGAGTCATTATCAGAATGACTATACCATAATTACTTATGAAACCTCCGAGGAAATTGAAGCATGGAATTATGACGAAACGGCTTATCCACCCGACAATCCACCATCCCAACGGGATAATCTTCTCATATTTTTCATCATACGACTTCAATGTCTTGAAGTGGTTCGGACCGAAATAAAAGTCAAACGGCACGGTTACAAAATCCGAATCGACGCTGAGTTCCGATCTCATGCTTGCAGAACATGCCATGAGATCCCTGTTTTCATTACCTTCCTTGAAGAACTCTATATCGAAAGCCCCGGAAGAAAACTCGTTTCCGGCAGTAAGGATAGCCGAGAAGAACTGCTGCTGGAATGCAAACCACTTTATGCGGGCATCTATATTCTTTTCCGCATTCCTTCCGCGTCCAATTTCTTCAGGCTTCTTGGTATCCGAAAAATAATAATCCAGTTTGGAATATTGGACCTCATTCTTATATCCTTTCTCCAAACGAGGTATGATGACATTCCAATCAATATCACACATGGTGACATTCCTCGGGATAATTCCGTTCATACCTGCAAAGGAGAGCTCGTTGTGCATCATGTACTCCCCTTCTCTCAATATGAATTTCTGCTGGATATATCCGCCTCCGGAGAAAGGAAGTCTCATAGTCAATACGGAATCGCTTTTTTCAGCGATTTCAAAAACGAAGTCCTTCGTATTAATCTTTTCTCCTGCGTATACGCTGATTCCATATTCGCTTTTACCAGGCTGGATCAGATACAAGGCAGTACTGTCATACCTCATGTAATCCTTAATCATCACCGAATAAGGCTGTGCTCCCTTTGTCGTGAATGTTATTTCCACCTTGTCATTGGAAAGGGTGACAAGCTCTTCATTCCCGGATGAAGCCGCACTCAACAGCGAATCCTTGTATATTGTCCTGACGCCCTTGCCCTCGTCAACATTATATGAAGAATCCGAAGCGGCTCTGGATGCATTCATCGCTGAATCCGCTGCCATTCTGGCCAGGGCATCCACGCGTGCAGCAGAATCCAGCTGCGCCTGATATTCCATCTGTTTCCTGTACTGTTTCGACTGATACCACGAAAAGCCGAACAATATTGCAAAAATGAGTACGAAACCGATAACCGTATTCTTATTCATCTCTCAATCAATCTGTAATTACTCCTCATCAGCGGATGCTGCATCTATCTTTCTTATCTGATCTTCCAACTCCTTCAATTCCTGTTTTGCCTGAGCAATCCTCTCCTGCATCTGTCTGATGAGAGGTTCGGAATTTTTCGACATTGCAAAGAATCCGATATTGTTCTCGTATGTGACTATATCCTGTTCCTTCTTCATGTATTTCTGCACAAGACGCTCCTTTTCACTCTTCGGAGCCTTCACGTAACGCGCCTTTCTGGCTTTCGCCGACAAATCCTTGAACTTGTCGTGCAATGCATCCTTGTAGGCAGCCGCAATCTTGTCCTTCTCCTTGAAAGGCACGAAACCTATTTCCTGCCACCTGTTCATGAATGCATTCATAGCATCAATATCAGTATCTTCATCATTGCTCAGGACATAGGCTTTTATATCCTCCACAAGCTGCTGTTTGGCCTTGAGGTTTCCGTAAAAATCATTTTCAGGTTTGACATTCCTGTCCCTTTCATTGAAGAAGTCATCACAAGCCGCACGGAAGCGTTTCCACAACTGTTCGGATTTCTTGCGCGGAACAGCTCCGATTTCCTTCCATTGCTTCTGGAGATTTATGAACTGGTCCGTTGTCTTCTTCCATTCCGTACTGCTTTTCAAAGCCTCAGCAGCCTCACACAAAGCTATTTTCTTTTCCAGATTTGCATTGATATTGTCTTTGTATTCCGTATAGAAATCACGTTTCCTGTTATAAAAATCATCACATGCGGCACGGAACCTGTCATAAATCTTCTGATTTTCCTTTTTGGAAGCAAATCCTATCCCCTTCCACTGTTTTTGTATTTCCTCGATTTCCTTGGAACATGAATTCCATTCATTGGAAGAAGAAATCTCGCGCTTTGCAATTTCCTCCACAAGTTCACACAATCTGGACTTGGCCTCAAGGTTTTCAAGCTGCTTTTCTTTTAGCCCTTCATAATACGCCTGATATTTCCTGTTGATGACAGCCGTAGCCGCCTTGAACCTGTCCCAAATCTCTTCTCTGAACTGTTTGGCTACCGGACCATACTCCTTCCACTGCTCATGAAGTTTCTGAAGTTCCTTGAAAGCCTCCACGACATTTTCATTTTCCGCAAGTTTTTCGGCAGCCTCGCAAAACTGTTCCTTCACTTCAAGATTCTTCTTGAAATCAAGATCGCGCAATTCCCTGTTGATCTTGACCATATCATAGAACTGCTCGACATATAACTGATATGTATCATTGAGATTCCTGAAACTCTGCATCGGAACCGGACCAATGGCACGCCATCTGTTCTGGATTTCCCGGAATTCAGGGAAGGTTGCATTCACATCTTCCTGTTTTTCAAGCAAAGCCTTCAGGTCTTCTATGACAGCCTGCTTCTTCTCCAGATTATCTTCGCGCTCCTTTTCCAACTGCCTGTTGAATTCTGCACGCTCCTTGCGGTATTTGGCATACAGCACCTTGAATCCCCTCTCTATTTCCTCAAACGGATTATCGGAAACCTTGTCATCAGGTTCAACGGGAACTTCAATTTCATCCGATGCGGAATCGCCGGAAACCGCTCCATAACCGGCCTCTGATTTTTCCTTTATGAGTTTTTTATAAAATGCAGATTTTATAGCTTCGGCTTCCTTGAGCAATTTCACCTTGTCTCCGCTGAGAAGAAGTCTGTCAAAAATCTGAGCCATTTCGGCCAGACTGAAATCCGAATAATTCACGGTCTCCTCGACTTCCTCCTGTTCAACATTCTCTACTGTCTCATTTACACCTGCCAAAGCTTCATTTTCAGGTACATCTGATGCTTGCAAAGCATCAGGAATAATCTCTTCTCCCATATTATCAGAGTTTCTAAGTGGTTTATACTAGTTTACAATCCGCAAATATACCATTTTTTTAGTAAAACTCTAGCCAAAATACTATTTTTGCAGTCTGATAAGATAATATGATATGAGAATTGATATACTCACCGTCGTTCCAGAATTGCTTGAAAGTCCGCTGTCTCATTCGATTGTCGGCAGGGCAAGAGAAAAAGGCATTGTGGAAATTCATGTACACAATATCAGAAAATACGGTAAAGGCCCCAGAAAACAGGTAGACGACTACAGTTACGGAGGAGATGCCGGAATGGTATTGATGGTGGAACCTGTTCACAGGATGATACAGGAACTTACATCCGAAAGAGATTATGATGAAATCATATATCTGTCTCCGGACGGTGAAATTCTGAATCAGAACATTGCTAACGAGTTGTCCATAAAGGAAAACATCATTCTGTTATGCGGACATTACAAAGGCATCGACCACAGAATCAGGGAACATCTCGTGACAAGGGAAATTTCCGTAGGTGACTATGTCCTTAGCGGCGGGGAACTACCTGCCGCAATTCTGGCAGACGCCATAGTGAGACTGATTCCCGGTGCTATAACAGATGAGACTTCAGCTCTCAGCGATTGCTTTCAGGACGGACTTCTCTCCGCCCCCATATACACAAGGCCGGCAGAGTACAACGGGTGGAAAGTGCCTGAAATTCTGTTGAGCGGGAATACGAGACTTATACGGGAATGGCAGGATGAACAGGCCATATCGAGGACAAAGGAACTGAGGCCCAAACTTCTTGACGATTAATTTGGTTTTATAAAAACTTTGATTATATTTGCAAACTGTAAGACTTATTAGAGTTTGCGTTTTAAACTTTAATCTTACGATAAAAGTTACTTCATAAGATTTATCTAACCACTACTAATTAAAAACACACACTACTAACTAACCAAAAGAAGCCTGCAGTGATGCAGGCTTCTTTAACTAACGCTCCGGACTCCATCAATACTGTCCTGATTGCTTTTCCGGTTGATTTACAGAACGATATACTTACTATACCAGATGACTGATAAGTTCTTCCCTGTCTCCGTACAGCAAGTCTATAACAGGAATCTCAATCAGAGTATAACAGCCGCTGCTCTGTTTCATGGATGCCCTGGCGGCACAAACCAGAACCTGCGCTGTCAAAGCCGGATTATTTATCTTCATATTGAACTCGAAAAGCTGGTTCTGTGTCTGACCGGAAACACCCTTTCTCGTAAGATTGACCCCGTGTCCCATATCAATCAGGGAATTTACGTCATTTACTTTCATGACATGGGTCTCATCATTTACAAAATACGGATCTTCCTTGATGGCTTTGGCTACCGAATCAAATTCATATCCGTCTTCCGTTTCCACATAAACCATTCTTCTGTGAACGCCCGTACCGGTAGGTATGGTCATGGACAATGCAGCCTTGACTCCCTTGACAGCCTTGACCGCAACCGTATGTCCCATACTCATACCGGGGCCGAAATTTGTATATGTTATTCCTTTAGGTGCAATGGCTTCAAGCAGCGTCCTTACAACTGAATCGCTTCCGGGATCCCATCCTGCAGATATCACCGAAACCGCACCATGCTCCTTTGCAACCTTTCCGAGAGACTTTCTCAGATTGACGATGCCGGTATGGATATCATAACTGTCTACAGTGTTGATTCCCTTTTCCAATATAGGTATGGCGAAACCCTCTATGCTTCTCGTCGGAGCACACAAGATTGCCACATCCACTTTCCCAAGTTCATCAATATTTTTTACTACCTGTAAATCAGTCAATTCCTGCGGACAATTTTCCGCTCCTTTTCTCCTTACAACTCCTGCAATTTCAAAATCCGGAGCAACTCTCAATGTCTCGACTACATACTTACCTATGTTGCCATATCCCACAACGGCAGCTCTTATCCTTTCCATATAAAACAAATTATTATATTCTTTTCAAGACTACAAATATATCACATTCTGCAATATCCGGAACATTAAATTTCTCTTTTCATTCATGAAAAATCCGCCTCCTGCCCGGATCTGTTGCGGAATGAAACGAACAAATCACATAACGGTAACAAATTACAACCATTACAATAGCAAAGAAGTCAATCCGAAACATAGTCGGCTACAGCAACGGATACCATGGAATCGGCACATCCGTAATACAGATACCACTTGCTCCCGTACAGCACGAGTCCCTCTATGAAAACAGTTCCCTGGACATACTGTCCGCTTTTTTCATATGCAGCCTCCGGTTTGAAGAACGGCTTGTCAAGACGTGCCTTGAGTTTCAATGGATTATCCTTGTCAAACAATGCCTGTCCGGCACTGTAGGTTCCCAATGGAAGAGTTGAATCCGCCTTCAGGACATCATCATTGTTCTTGCCGTTGTACATCAATACTATACCGTCCCCGGTAATCACTGCAGGCGGTCCACACTCTGTAAGCATGCTGTCGAAATATCCTTCGCGAGGAGCCATCAATGTCATAAGATCACCCTTTTCATCAAGAACAGGTGTCCAGTTGATTAAATCTTCCGAAACGGCGGCATACACCCCCTGTTCTCCCCAGTACATGAAATATTTCCCGTCAAATTTAGCAATCTGAAGCTTGCCATCCTTAATCTCAGTGAGAATGGAAGCCGATTTGCTGGCCATATCGACAAATCTTCCGCCGTATGCATTTCCAAATGCCGGACCATGCTTCTCCCATTCCGTCAGATTGTATGAAGTCGCCACACAAAGCCTCGGGATCTGCCGGTTCCACGATGTGTACAGCATAAGATACATTCCATCCGGAGTCATGGCTACCCGAGGATCTTCACAACCTCCTGGCCAGTCATAGTCCTTCATGTCGTCATCGGCAGGATACAGTACCGGCTCTCCGCGTTTCTCCATATGTATTCCGTCTGTCGTAGCAGCATACCCAATACGTGAAGTCCTGCTGCCTATTCCCTGACCGCTGTTGTCTTCTGCCCTGTACAGAACCACAATTTCACCATCCTTTACGACTGCTGCCGGATTGAATGTATCACTTTCCTCCCATCTGACAGTTTTTCCGTTCATCGGACAATAAAAAACCGAGGAAGTATCAGGTCTGATCACCGGATTTGCATTTTCAGGTCTTGCAAAACCGGATATGGCCCATCCGGGCAGATTACCCGTATCCTCTCCTGTTCCGCATGACGAAAGCGCAAGGGTAATGATAAGCGGAAAAACAAAAAAATTTCTTCTGTTCATGAATCAATCGGATTATTTAATCTGAATAAGCTACAAAGTTAGAAGATTTCCCAGTTCAAGAAAAAAAATCAAAAAAAAATTTGCAGATTACGAAAAAAGCAGTACATTTGCACCCGAGTTGCTCGAAGAGTTCTTCCGTAACTCTCACAACTTATTGGTTATTAGTTTTAGTGTTATTAATTATGTGGTTAGTTATGAGGTGTCCCCACGTGAGTGGCGATGTCTCATTATTTTTTTATCCCCATTCTCATTCCTAAATATCAAGTATGCCCCGGTAATGAGGACATTTTGTCCACATTACCACAATGCTGGCAAGACTGGCTTTTCACGAAAAAAGAGGCCGACTCAGAATCGATTCTGAGTCGGCCTCTTAGGGAGGTGCCTAGCGGAATCGAACCGCTGTAGCAGGTTTTGCAGACCTGTGCCTAACCGCTCGGCCAAAGCACCATTTTCAAATGGAGTGCAAATATATATATTTTTTCAATAACAACCAAATTTATTCAACATACAGCAGCAACCCCTTCAGATACTCGGGAGTTTGACACTTTGAGTAAATAGAAAAATTTGCAAATAATTGAGAGACTTTCTTATGGAAGTCTTTTTTTTGTCAAATTTAATTTCTATATTTGTAATATATTGTGATATATTACAAAGGTGAGATTGGTCGGAAGTTTGACACTTCCTTTCAAATAAAAATTTTACAACTAATTGATAGACTTTCTTGTGAAAGTCTTTTTTTTGTCAAATATCTTTTGTATCTTTGTAGTAGATATTAATAGATATGCAATTACAGGTTAAAAAGAGCGGCAGGTTTACATACCTCTATGCAATAAAAGCCTACAGGACAGAGTCCGGAAAGAGCACGACAAAGGTCGTCAGGAAGTTCGGTACGGTAGAAGGTTTGAGCAAGACACTTGACGGAGACCCGATAGAGTGGGCAAGAAAACAAGTTGAAGAGATGACGGCCCTTGAAAAGGAAGAGTCGAGAAGCATAACCTATGAATTCAAGCCGTCGCTTCTTCTTTCCAAGGGAGATCAGCGCAGCTACAACGGCGGATACCTGTTCCTGCAGAAGGTGTACCACGACCTTGGCCTTCACAGGATATGCGACACAATAGTCAGGAAGCGGCACAGGGAGTCGAAGAATCATGACATCAGGTATGATCTGAACGAGATACTGTCCAGGCTGCTGTACACGAGGATAATGTATCCCGGCTCAAAGCTTTCATCGATGGAAGATGCCCGGCGGTTCATAGAACAGCCGAAGTGCGAACTTCACCAGATATACAGGGCACTGAGCCTGCTGTCCGGGGAGAGCGACTTCATACAGGCGCAGGTGTACAGGAACAGTCTGAAGCTGGGAGAGCGCAACACGAAAGTGCTGTACTATGACTGTACGAATTATTTCTTTGAGAGCGAGCAGGAGAGCGGACTGCGCCAGTACGGACATTCCAAGGAGAACCGCCCCAATCCGATTGTCCAGATGGGACTGTTCATGGACATGGACGGATTCCCGCTGGCCTTCTGCATCAACCCCGGCAATACAAACGAGCAGGTCACACTCAAGCCATTGGAGCAGAAAATAAACGACGGGTTCAATATCAGCAAGCTGATTGTCTGCACGGACGGAGGACTGTCCTCATACGGGAACAGGAAGAACAACAGTGTCGGGGAAAGGGCTTTCATCACGGTACAGTCGCTGAAGAAACTGAAGCGGCATCTTCAGGAATGGGCATTGGATAGCAACGGATGGCACATTGCCGGTTCGGAAGAGACATATGACATAAGTGCGGTGGACCCGGGAGAATACCGTGATATAACCTTCTACAAGGACAGGTGGATGAACGAGAACGGGTTGGAACAGAGGATAATCGTCACCTTCTCGTTCAAGTACAGGGACTATCTCAGATATGTGAGGGACCGGCAGATAGAAAGGGCGGAAAACGCAATAAGGAAAAGCCCCTCCAAACTGAACAGGAAGAGCCAGAACGACCCGAAGCGGTTCATCAAATCGGAGAGCTTTACCGGTGACGGGGAGCTTGCCCAGATAACCAACTACTCGCTCAATCAGGAGATGATTGCCCAGGAGGAACTCTTCGACGGCTTCTACGCAGTATGCACCGACCTTGAAGATCCGGCTCCCGTCATCCTGAAGGTCAACAGCCGCCGATGGATGATCGAGAACTGCTTCCGGATAATGAAGACCGACTTCGACGCACGTCCGGTATACCTGCAGAGGGACGATAGGATAAAGGCTCATTTCCTGACGTGTTTCCTCGCCCTCCTTATATACAAGTACCTTGAGAAGAAGATAAACAGAGGTGGAAAACACTTCTCTACGGAAGAAATAATCGGTACTCTGACAGACATGAACTTCCTGTCGATACAGGGAGAGGGATATATCCCGACATACACCAGAACTGACCTTACGAATGCTCTGCATGGTTCTGCCGGATTCAGAACCGACACCCAGATAGTACCAAAACAGAGAATGAGGGAGATAATATCCGCTACGAAGAACAGCAGAAGTTCCAAGGAAAAACTTAAGGAAAGGGAGAAAAATATGTAAAAAAATCTCACGAAAGGGTTTATATACTACAAACATGCAACAATAAAATAAGGCTACAAATCTCTTAAAATGAGATAGGTAGCCCTTATTTTTGTTCAATGATCTGTCAAACTTGGGAATATATATATTTTTTCAATAACAACCAAATTTATTCAACATACAGCAGCAACCCCTTCAGATACTCACCTTCCGGATGAAAAATATTTACGGAATGGTCTGCCGGCTGGTTGAGTCTGTCCAATATTCTGACACATCTTCCGACCTGGGCGGCTGCAGAAAATACTGCAAGAGCAAAAGCTTCCTTGTCAACAACCTGGGAACAACTGTATGTAAACACAAGCCCTCCGGGAGCCACTTTCGATATTGCAGCAGCATTAAGCCTCTGATAGGCCCTGAGAGCATTCTTCAAAGCTCCTCTGTGCTTTGCAAAAGCCGGCGGGTCAACTATCATCAAATCATATTTCGACTGCGGTACAGTTTTGAGATAATCGATTGCGTCACAACACAGACTCATATGTAAATCTGCTGAAAAGCCGTTCAATGCAACATTTCTGTCAACCATTTCCATAGCCTTGCGTGAGCTGTCAACGGAATCAACGTGCACGGCTCCGGAAGAAAGGGCATAAATCGAAAATCCACCGGTATAACAGAAAAGATTCAGCACATTGCGACCGGCAGCATATTTTCCTACAAGATTCCTGTTTTCCCTCTGGTCCAGAAAAAAACCTGTTTTCTGACCGTCGGTCCAGTTAACCAGAAAACGGTGCCCGTTTTCAAGGACAATCTGCTCATCATCACAAAAACCGTCTTTTTTGTAAATATAACCGTCCACCAATTCTAAACCGGCCTTGAAAGGAGCCGTACCGGAACTTTTATCATATACTGCCTTCAGCGATGTCCCGTAAACATTCTGCAAAGCCGCAGTTATCTGTCTGCGGGCTCTGAACATTCCGACAGAATGTGCCTGCATGACACAGACGCCGTCATAATAATCTACTATGAGACCGGGAAGATTATCCCCCTCACCGTGAACAAGCCTGTAACAGTTGGTTTCGTCCGCCGAAACCAGACCGACGGCCTGTCTTACCGCATAGGCATTGCCTATTGCAGCATTCCAAAAATCCTGATTGACATTATCCGTACAGAAACTCAAAACCCGTACGGCAATGGAACCTATCTGATAATGTCCGCATGCCAGAAATTCTCCATTGCTGTCATACACTCCCACGACATCACCTTCAGAGGGATTGCCGAGTACCTGTGCGATAGCGCCGGAAAACACCCACGGGTGAAAACGTCTCAAGGATTCTTCCCTACCCTTTTTCAGTATTATCTTAATCATTGCTCTTCTGTTCTGTTTGGATTTCCAACGGATTTTTCTCCGATTTCATAAGTTTAAAATACATTTCACGGCAGACCCACGCATCTGTGGCAGCATACAACACCTGCTGTTCGGACAGTTTGTCTGCCTCCCAGTTGGACAGCTGCTGGGTCTTGGATATTCTGTATCCCAAAATGATGGCGGACATTTTCTTCACGCTTTTATCCCTTATCCCGTATTCCCATACGATTTTCTGCAAATCGACAAAAGAATTCGGAGTAAACATCGAATACTTCTGCAACCCGCATATATCGTCATAGACGGCAGCTCCTACCTTGATTATCCTTTTGTCGGACAACAAAGAGCACAGGCGCCTGTGCATTCCGGTTTTCTTTATACGGAAAAGGAAAGCCTTGGAAGGTCCCGACAATTGCAGCAAAGCTACACCATACCTGGGCTGCGATGCAGAAAACGAAGGTCTTGTCTCTGTATCGAAACCTATTACGGCCTGACTTCTGAGATAAGAAACCGCCTTGTTGAATTCCGGTCCAAGAGAATCTATGACATGAATCTCCCCGGGAAAGGAAATACAATCCAGTTTCTGCAAATCTTCAGGTGATATACTGCTAATAAACGACATATTTCAACAATTCAGGCGGCAGATATCTGCCATTCATGGAAGTAAGTCTCACAGTTTCATAATTTGCTCCGGGAGCACGTCCGTATTTGAATTCATCAGTGAAACCTCCGCTTTCACCAATTGATTTAGATGACAAAGTCACATCATAGAAAGGCATAATCAGATAATATCTCAATTCAGGGTATGCGACCTTATGGGAAAACATGTCATTTTCGCGAAGCCAGTGGTAACATTCAGACAAAATAGCGTCATATTTTCCTATAAATTCAAACTCTTCCGTAAGTATCGCCTTGTATTTTTCATCTTCAATCGACTCGGAATGATAGAGTTTCCTGGCCATAGCCGTCAGGGTATCTGCCATGAACGCCATTTCAGACATGTCTATCAATGCTACGGACAGAGGCATGGAAATACCTGTGTCAATATACCTGTCCAGTATACCATATAAAAGCGAGTCCAGCCCGACACCTGTATCGGGAGCCAGTTCAATATAATTGACATCACGCCATACCTGCAGAAAATCCTCATCTTTCATGATGGTTGTATAAATACCGGAAGCGATGAGTTCGTTGTCCATAAGTATGCAGACGGAGGACGGCGCCGGATGCCTTCTTTCAGCACTTCTGACCATTGCCCTCACAGGATCAATGACAGGAACGTCTTTCCCTGCCAGAGAAAACAAATCGTCGATATCCTTACGACCGAATTCTGACATCACCGAAGAAGCAATCATTATGGTCTTTGCCGGAAGTTTGTCGACAGAAGCTTCATGATCGTACGGATTGGAATAACATTTTCCGGAAACTGCAAACAAGGCTTCCTTTACTGATATTTCCCGAAGGAAGTCTTCATTTCCCGCATCAAGATAGCCTTTATACGGAGCATTTGCCATATCCGCAAGAATATTAATCGTTTCTCCGGCAAAATCAGGAAGACCGTCCGGTCTGTTCCTGCCGGTAACGTTATCGAACCTGTCATATTCGGCAAATCTTTCCGACAGCGGAAGAACTAGTTCGGCCGGGCCGCACAATGACAGGGCTCCATATCTGTCAGACGGTTCATATGAATCCAGAATGCCGTAATAATAGTTCGTAGTGTCGCCGAGCATATTTCCGACAAACGGAATACTCTGCCTGTCATCCTCTGTCCTGCTTCCACAGGATACTGCGACAGTCATCACTACGGCAAGTGTAATCGGAAGAAGCCTACCCATTATCAAAATGCTAGAAAAACAACAACTCACGATATTTTGGAAGCGGCCACATTTCATCATCGACAATCATTTCAAGATTGTCGGCACTGTCCCTGACCTTGTCCATCATATCCTTGACCTCATGCGAGTATAATTTTGCCCTTTCAGCTATATTCTCCACTCTGTTGGCCTTCTTTCTGGCCTCGACCAGCGCTTCCACGTCAAGGGAAATCCGGTTTATATAATTCGAAATCTTTTTCAGGGTTGCAAATTCAGATGAACACATTTCCTTATATTCTTCACCGAATATATCCTTTACTCCACGGACATTTTCAATCAGAATGTTCTGATATCTCACGGCAGCAGGAATAACATGATTCAGACATATGTCACCGATTACCCTGGCTTCTATCTGAAGTTTTTTGACGTAAGTCTCATTAAGTATCTCGAATCTTGCCTCCACCTCATTTGGAGCCAGTACTCCGAGGTTGGCGAACAGCCTTACAGTCTGCGGTTCATGATATACTTCATATGCCTCAGGAACGTTTTTCACAGCTCTGAGTCCCCTTCTTTCAGATTCGATTTCCCACTCCTTGCTGTAACCGTTACCTTCAAACATTATGTTTCTGGACTCCTTCACGAATCTCCGTACTACTGCCATGACCGCATTGGACCTCTCCTCGCCGGCGGATTCCAGTTTGTCTACTTCCATTCTGAACTCGTTAAGGCTCTCGGCCACAGCGGAATTCAGCACATATACTGCCGAAGCGACATTCATGGAAGATCCCACAGCCCTGAACTCGAACCTGTTGCCGGTAAAAGCGAAGGGCGACGTCCTGTTCCTGTCGGTATTGTCCGGGAATATTTCCGGAATCGAATTCACTATCTTGATAGACTCCAGGTCATTTACGGACTTGACATCCTTCATATTCTCTATCGCCTGGAATACGTTGTACAACGTCGAGCCTGAAAATATAGACATTACGGCAGGAGGAGCTTCATGTCCGCCGAGACGGTATGAATTTCCAAGAGTGGCTATGGATGTCATCAGAAGATAATGATGCTTGTATACAGCCCTTACTACGGAAGCATAAAACGAGAGAAACTGCAGGTTTTTGTCCGGAGTCTTGCCCGGAGAAAGAAGATTCACGTTGGTATCTGTTACAATGGACCAGTTGCAATGCTTTCCCGAACCGTTCACTCCGTCAAAAGGCTTTTCATGGAAAACAACTTTCAGATGATGTTTCTCCGACACTTTCTGCATCAGAATCATGAGCATCATGTTCTGGTCGATAGCCTTGGTTGCCTCACAGAATACGGGAGCGCATTCGAACTGATTGGGAGCCACCTCGTTATGTCTGGTCTGGAGCCATATTCCAAGTTTGTATGCTTCTGTCTCGAAATCTTTCATGAACGCACTGACTCGGCTCGGAATAGCCCCGAAATAATGGTCTTCAAGCTGCTGGTCCTTTGCGGCAGTATGGCCGATTACGGTTCTTCCGCACAACGTAAGATCCGGTCTTGCATTGTAAAGGGCCTCGTCTACAAGAAAATATTCCTGCTCGAGTCCCAGATTCACGCTCACCGACTTGACGGAATCGTCAAACAGTCTCGCTACGGAAACCGCAGCATCGTTAAGGGCCTGCATCGACTTCAGGTTGGGGACCTTGGTATCAAGTGCCTCACCGGTATATGAAACAAAGACAGACGGTATGCAAAGGGTTCCGTCAAGGATGAATACCGGAGAAGACGGATCCCATGCAGAATACCCTCTCGCTTCAAAAGTATTCCTCAATCCGCCGTTAGGGAAGCTGGATGCATCAGGCTCCTGCTGAACCAGTGCGCTTCCATTGAATTTCTCGAATGCCTTTCCGTCCTTTATCGATATGAATGCTTCATGTTTCTCGGCAGTAGAATCCGTAAGCGGCTGAAAAAGGTGCGTATAATGTGTGGCTCCTTTTTCTATTGCCCAGGCCTTCATTCCGGAGGCGATTTCATTGGCAACGCTTCTGTCAAGCTTTTCACCATATTTCACCGAAGCTTTGACAGCATCATAAGCCTGCTGCGAAACATATCCCCTCAGCTTGTCCAGATCCAGAACGTTTTCCCCGAAATATTTTGATACCGGACCTTCTTCCACATAATAACGTTTCGTCTGATGAGTAGCTGCTTCATTCAAAGCCCTTTGTCTGAACATCGCCATAATAATATTTTTTACTGAACGACCGCAAAGGTAAAAAATAATCGCTATCTTTGCCATATTGTATGTAAAAAGTAGAACACAAAATCAATCGACATGGCAAAAATTTCCACTAAAGCAGAGCTTATGCCGGCATCGGCCATCAGAAAACTTGTTCCCCTTGCTGATGCTGCGAAAAAAAACGGAGTGAAGGTATATCACCTCAACATAGGCCAACCGGATATAAAATCCCCGCGTTGCGCCCTTGAAGCCGTAAAGAGCAACAATCTTGTAAACGTATCCTATTCCAACTCTGCTGGTCTGATAGAATTGAGAGAAGGCCTTGTCAACAAATATTATAAAAATATAGGAATCAACATAGAAGTTCCTGAACTGATAGTGACTATTGCCGGAAGCGAAAGTGTGAACCTCTCTCTGGAAATTACATGCAACCCGGGAGACGAGGTTCTTGTTCTTGAACCTTTCTATACCAATTACAATACATTCGCTTTCATGAACGGGCTTACTCTGAAAGCGATTCCGACAGATATCCGCAACGGATTCCAGGTACCTCCGATAGAAGAATTCGAGAAAGCCATAACCGACAAGACCAAGGCCATCCTCGTCTGCAATCCGGGAAATCCTACCGGTACGCTTTATTCGAAGGAAAGCATGCTCGCCCTCGGAGACATTGCCAGAAAACATGATCTGTTCCTGATTTCAGATGAAGTCTACAGGGAATTCTGCTATACTGACGAACCGCATTTCTCGGCAATGCATATTCCGGACCTCGAGCAGAACGTCATACTGGTCGACTCCGTATCGAAAAGATACAACCTCTGCGGTGCAAGGATAGGATGTATCGTATCTCATAACAAGGAAGTCATGGCAGCCGCCATGAAGTTCGCTCAGGCGCGTCTCTGCCCTCCTGTCCTCGGACAGATTGCAGCAATAGGAGCTCTCGACACTCCTCAGGAATATTTCGATGCCGTCCGTGAAGAGTATATCAAACGGAGGAACTACATGATCGAAGGACTGAACAAGATTCCGGGAGTATTCACACCGCTTCCGATGGGAGCATTCTATACGATTGCCGAACTTCCGGTAGACAATACCGAAAACTTTGCAAGATGGATGCTGGAAAGTTTCAGAATCGACAACGAAACAACCATGGTAACTCCGGCGGCATCATTCTACAAGACTCCTGGAAAAGGTCTGAACCATGCACGTATAGCATATGTTCTCGAGATTCCGGAGATGGAAAAGGCAATCAGGATACTGGCGGAGGGACTTGCCCAATATCCGGGACGGACAATTTAGAACCGTTTCCGGCTCATTGTCCTCCTTCCGGACATTCCCGCTTCAGAATTATGACAGTCAATTCCGGCCTCGCACCAACGCGGGCCGGAATTAATGTTTCTCCCAAACCTATATTCACATAGAGATACTGGACAGATCTTTTTTCAACTCCAGTCATGCTGATTGTTTCCATAGCATTTTCATACCTGTACAACCCCCTATATTCATCGAAAATGAAACTGCTTGGTGACAGGCCGAACAAAGACAGCTGCATCGCATGCGTATGTCCAGACAAAGTAAGCCCTATATCAGTACACCCGGCTACGGACTGCCTCCAGAAAGACGGGTCATGTGACAGCAGAATCCGGAATCGTCCTCCGGCACCTTCCATAGCTTCCGGAAGATTTCCATAGGAAGGGAAATAAGGACTTGCCGAAATATTTTCAACTCCGATTATGCTGATTTTTTCATCTTTACCGTCAACTGAAATCCGTGTTATGTCGGCATGGGAATTTTCAAGCAGGTTCCACCCCAACTTTTCATGAATCTCCCTTACCTGGCGGACTGCCGATTCACGCAATGTTTCATCATCCCATTTGCGGTAAATGCAGTAATCATGATTGCCCATTACCGAAAAAATCCCGTCCGGGGCCCTCAGGCCATTGAGAATATCCATGAACGGGACCGCTTCGGAAGGATGCGATGTGACCAGATCTCCGGTAAACGCAATCATATCCGGATCCAGCCCGTTGATCTTGGAGACAGCCTCCGACAATGATTTGCTCCGGCCGGCATATGAATCCAGATGCAAATCGGAAATCTGCACTATCCTGTATCCGTCGAAGGACGGCGGAATATTTTCCGAAAATATACATATTTCATTCACATCAAGCTGATTCCTTTCGAAATATCCGTATAAAAATATTGCCGGAGGAAGGAGCAAAAGCCACAGACAGCGCAAGAATGTTTTTCGGAAACCGAAGCCCGAAACCCAGGAAACGGCAGCCAGAAGCAGTACAAGCAACAGTACGGAAATAAAGACCGACAAAATGAATAATGCCGCAAGCATGACAGGAATCCCTAAAAAACATTCATTACTACTTCCGAGAGAGTCGGATGTGCATGTATTACGCTTCTGAGCTTTCCAAGAGTCATACCGAAAGTCATCATGACACAGATTTCCTGGACAAGATCCGAGGCATGAAGCCCAATGATATGGCATCCTAAAATCACGGAATCGGCTTCGTTTCCGGAATCCGGCAGACGGACTATAAGTTTGCAGAAACCTTCAGTCTCACCCATAGCCGCCGCCTTGCCGTTAGCCCTGAAAAATGACTTAAGGACCTTGAACGGAATTTCCTGCTGCCGGCACTGTTCCTCGGTCATGCCGACCGATGCAATTTCGGGACAGGTGAACACGGCTGCCGGCATCACCGAAAGGTTTATCCCGTCATGAACTCCGAGAATATGGTACAGTGCCTTCTTTCCCTGGAAAGTGGCGGCATGAGCCAGCATTGACTTTCCCGTAACATCCCCGATTGCATAAATATTCGGCACAGAAGTACGCATGTTCGCATCGGTCTTTATCCCTTTCGAATCATACAGGATTCCGCATGCCTCAAGGTTCAGCGACTCCACATTAGGTTTTCTTCCTGCTGCCAGCAACACCGTATCGGCATCTGTGGAAAATGTATTTCCTTTTTCCTCATATTTAACGGACAGAATCCCGTCATCTTTCCGGACAATGCCGGTTACAGATGACGATATCTTGATTTCCAGACCGTTTCTTGTCAGAGTCTGGCGAAGACGCTTTGCAATTTCCCGGTCGAAATTCGAAAGGATTTCCTTGCAGTATTCAAGCACGCATACCTTGCTTCCGAATGTATTGAAAACGGACGCAAGCTCCATTCCTATAACCCCGCCTCCTATGACGCACAATCTTCCCGGGAGGACATCCGCATCCAATATTCCTGAAGATGTGACAACGCCCGGCAGTTCCGTTCCCGGAATATCCGGAACCGAAGCAACGGAACCTGTTGCAACAATCACATGAGTTCCGGAATGATTTTCCACTGTCCCGTCAGCTTTTTCCACCCTTACGGTATGTTCATCAATGAATGAAGCCTTTCCGTGCACAAGCCTGACATTACGGTTCTCAAGCAGTTTCCCGACGTTGTTTCTCAAAGAAGCAACGACTTCATCCTTCCGTCTGCGCACCGCTCCGAAATCGAATTTATATTCAAGTCCGGTTATTCCGAACGATTCCGCATTATGCAAATCGCGGACGTATTCAGCGTTGCGGCAAAAAGACTTTGTAGGAATACATCCCGCATTCAGGCACGTGCCTCCCAAATCGCCGGATTCTATCAATATGACCTCTATTCCGCGGGAAGCCGCATCAAGTGCCGTTTCATATCCTCCGGGACCGGCTCCAATAACAATCAGTTTCAAGTTCATTTCAAATCTCCGTATTTCAGTTTAGGATTTCTCGCTGCAGCAGTTTCGTCTATTCTTCTTACCGGAGTGTCATGCGGTGCCGTACGAAGGATATCCGGATTATCCTTTGCTTCCGCAGCGATAAGTTTCATTACAGTGACAAAAGAATCCAAAGTGTCTTTCGACTCCGTTTCCGTAGGTTCTATCATTATTGACTGATGGAACAACAGGGGGAAATAGACAGTAGGAGCATGAAAGCCATAATCCAGCAACCTTTTGGCCACATCCAATGTCGTAATACCGGAATTCTTGTCGGAAAGACCGTCAAAAACGAACTCGTGTTTGCATACGCTTTCTATTGGAAGCGAGAATTCCTTCTTCAGAGACTCCTTCAGATAATTAGCAGCCAGCACAGCAAGCGGTCCGACCATTCTCACGTTTTCCCTGCCCAGCATCAGTATATATGCATAAGCTTTCACCAGCACTCCGAAATTGCCGGCGAATCCGGAAATCCGGCCCGCCGTCAGAGAATCCTTCCCGTGCATATCCTCCTTCATAGACAAGCTGCCGTATTCCAGTCTGCATAATTTAGGTTCAGGCAGGTAATCGGCCAGACGCCCCGACACTCCGACAGGACCTGCTCCCGGGCCGCCGCCTCCATGAGGAGCCGAAAATGTCTTGTGTAGATTGAGATGCAGGACATCGAAGCCCATGTCTCCCGGTCTGACAACCCCGAGAAGAGCATTCATATTGGCTCCGTCATAGTACAGAAGTCCCCCGCACCCGTGTACGAGAGATGCAATCTCCGCTATGTTCTTTTCAAAAAGTCCGAGTGTATTCGGATTCGTCATCATGATACCTGCTACAGTGTCATCAAGCAGCGGTTTCAAACTGTCGATATCAATGGTTCCGTCTTCCGCGGATTTCACTTGCACAACTTCAAGGCCGCATACCGCGGCACTGGCAGGATTTGTCCCGTGGGCACTGTCCGGAACGATTATCTTCGTCCTTCCGGAATCCCCTCTCTTCATATGATACTGCCTGATTATCATCAGCCCAGTCAACTCACCGTGTGCTCCTGCAAAAGGATTCAGTGTAAAAGCCGACATTCCCGTCAGTTCGCACAACGCGTGCTCCAGGTCTTCATACAAGCCGAGCACGCCCTGAACTGTCTTAGCAGGCTGCAGCGGATGAATGCCGGAAAATCTGCCGGAAGATGCTATCTCCTCATTAATCTTAGGATTATATTTCATTGTGCAGCTTCCGAGAGGATAAAAACCTGTATCGACACCGAAATTCATGTTCGAGAGATTGGTATAATGGCGGACAACCTCGGGTTCACTGACCTGGGGAAGTTCCGGCATGGTCTGCCTTTTCAAATTTCCGGGAATATCATCCACTGTATCCTTCCATGTCATGGATGGCAGTGCATATCCTTTCTTGCCCTCTGAAGAAAGCTCGAAAATCAGTTTATCGTAATACTTCATGACATTTTCATTTAATCTCCGTTTTTCCTGCTGAAACGACAGCCCTGACCAGACCGTCGATTTCTTCCTTTGTCCTCTTTTCAGTCACACAGAAAGACACATATCCTTCTTCCGTTTCACATGCTGCGAAATAACCTTCCGACAGCAGCGCTTCCGACAGGACTGCCGGAGGAATCAGAGACTCAAGCACGAACTCATTGAGGAAAGGCCTGTCGAAAACATTTCTGAACAACCCTGTTTCAAGCAATTTTGAATAAAGATAGTGAGCTCCGCCGTAAGAAAGATCATTGACCCGGCGAAGTCCGGACAATCCCATCAGCGAAACATATACAGTGGCTGTCAATGCCATCAGAGACTGGTTGGAACAGATATTGCTCGTTGCTTTTTCCCTTCTGATATGCTGTTCCCTTGCCTGGAGCGTAAGCACGAAAGCACGCTTCCCGTCCATGTCTTCCGAAGCTCCGACAACCCTGCCGGGCATTTTGCGCAAAAGTTCCTTGCTGCATGCAATGAAACCGAGATAAGGTCCTCCGTATCCCAGAGGAATTCCCAGCGACTGCGCTTCACCGCATACTATGTCGGCACCCCATTCACGGGGAGACTTGATGACGGCAAGTGCCAGAGGATCCGAATAAATAATCATAAATGCCTTCGACTCGTGTACTGCTCCGGAGAAACCCGACAAATCCTCGATTATACCGAAACGGTTGACTCCCGGAACCAGAACAGCCGCTACATCGCCTTCTGAAAGGGCATTGCGCAAAGCCTCGTATGAAGTATTTCCTCCGTCGTGCGGAATATGGACCAGATTTATACCGTGATATCTCGAATATGTTTCCAGGACCTTCCTGACTTCCGGAAGCAATGTATCGGAAACAAGAACTTTCCTTTTCTTCTTAGAGGCTGACACGGCCATCATGACAGCCTCGGCTGCGGATGTCGCGCCGTCGTACATGGAAGCATTGGCACAATCCATTCCGGACAGTTCAGCCATATAACTCTGGAACTCGAAAATGTACCTCAGTGTTCCCTGTGAGATTTCAGCCTGATAAGGAGTATAGGCTGTAAGGAATTCAGCCCTTGAAGTGATATATGGTATGACAGCAGGAATATAATGATCGTAAGCTCCGCAACCGCAGAATACGGTCAGCCGGCGGTTCCTTTCCTCAAGAGAATCGAAATACCGCCTCACTTCCATTTCCGACATTGCCGAAGGAATGTCGAATTCCTTTCCATATATGAATCCGGCAGGGACATCGGAATAAAGTTCATCAAGGGAATCCGCTCCTACGGCATCCAGCATATCGCGGATATCCTTGTCCGTATTGGGAAAATATAGAAAATTCATGATTCCTGCCCTTCTATGAAACCTCTGTAATCTTCAGGCCCCATCAATGATTCCAGTTCCGATTCATCAGACATTTCCACCTTGATTATCCAGCTGTCGAAAGGAGCTTCGTTTATCGCCTCGGGAGAATTCTCGAGAACTGCATTGCATTCAATGACGGTACCGGATACAGGCGAATACAGGTCACTCGCAGCCTTCACGCTCTCTACGGCACCGAATTCGTCTCCTTTTGCCAGTTCGTCACCGACATCAGGCATGTCCACATAAGAAATATCACCCATTGAATTCTGAGCATAGTCAGTAATACCTATGAAGGCAACGCCGCCTTCTACTTTTACCCATTCATGGGACTCACTGTAAAACAGTCCCTCCAAAATCTTTGACATGATTATTGTTTTTTGTAGTTAGTTTTATAAAATCTTTTCTTGCAGACATGGCCGGGGAAAACCTTCTTTCTCACCTGAATGCACAGTTCCGTTCCTTCTGCGGTATATGGTGTCTCAACCAGAGCCATACACAGATTCTTTTCCAGAGATATGGAATGGTATCCTGTCGTGACCTCGCCTATCACCCTGCCGTCCTTTAAAACCGCACACCCCGCCCTTGGGACGGCAGTCATGCCTTCCAGTTCCACGCCAACGAGTTTTCTGCTGCATCCGGACTGTTTCCGGGCCAAAAGACTTTCCCGACCTATAAAGATTTCCTTGTCGAACTTCACGAACATGCCGAGACCGGCTTCTGCCGGAGATATGGATTCTCCAAGTTCATGGCCGTACAAAGGAAGCCCGGCTTCGAATCTCAGCGTATCCCTGCATCCGAGACCGCAAGGTTTCACCCCCGCAGATGCAAGTTTTTTCCATAAAGCGCGTATGACCTCCGGAGAAGCGTATAATTCAAAACCATCCTCGCCCGTATATCCTGTCCTGCTGACAATGATTTCCTGCCCATCGTATTCCGTCTCGGTAAAAGTATAGAACTGCAGGCCGAGGCAATCCCCGAGTCCCAACAATTCTATATATTTTTCAGAATCAGGACCCTGTAGAGCTATTTCCCCATAATCATCCGAGGCATCAGTGATTTTCACATCAAAACCGCCGGAATTGGACTTGAGCCACTGAAAATCCTTCTCTGTATTGGCTGCATTCACCACCAGCAGAAAACGGTTTTCCCCTGAAACCCTGTAAACCAGGAGGTCGTCGACCGTACCTGCATCCGGATATAACATCATACCATACAGTATCCTGCCACGGGACATCCGTGTCACATCATTGGTAAAAACAGTATTGACAAATTTTTCAGCATCTGCTCCCTCCACAAAAATCTCTCCCATATGCGAGACATCGAACATTCCGGCTGCACTCCTGACAGCCTTGTGTTCCTCGATTATCCCTTCATATTGTATAGGCATCATGAATCCTCCGAAAGGACTCATTTTGGCTCCCATCGAAACATGCTCGTCATACAGACAAGTTTTCTTGAATTCTTCCTGTTTCAGTGTCGTTTCCATATTGTGTCAGTTAAAAATCATATCAAGCAGCATATCGTTTGTCAAGCCAGGAATATATTTCCCGATATCATCACGCGCCAGCCTCAGTGCAAATGACTTGCGGTCAGGTTCCGCACCTTCAAGCAAAGATGAGAACCTTTCCTCGGGCAGCATGTCCGAAATGCATGCATCCGAAAAATAATCCCCGTTGAAGCAGATTCTCTCTACCTTCCCGCATTTGACGACTATGCTTACGGAAATATTGCCGACCCCGGGTATTCTTTTCTCAGAAAGGATATTTCCGGCAAGACTTTTCCCGGATATGAACGATTCGTCAAGATAACCTTTCTCCAGTTCTTCTATCTCCGCTTCCTGTCTGCGGTCAAGCACTGTCTCCGAATCTGCAAAATAATCCGCAAGCGACTTTTCGAATAATGATATGCCGACAGCAGCATTGTCACCTCCATATTTTTCGAGAAAAGGCCTGATATTGGCAACACGGTTTCTCACGGATGCAACTCCGTTGCATTTCAATTTGGACAAAGACGGCGTCAAAGCTGATTCCATCATGGTTAAATCACTGTCGAATAACAGCGTTCCATGAACTACACATCTGTCCGGAAGCATCTGGAAGGCATTACCGGAAACCTTTTTCCCATCTATGAAGATATCGTTCCTGCCGGTTGCTTCGGCCGGAAGGCCCAGACTTCCCAGGAAACCGCACAACTCACCGATGCAATTCCCGAAAACCTTGTCCGCCCTGGCTCTGTCTGTCACGAATGAAATCATGACGTTGCCATTGTCGGCATAGACACATCCGCCTCCGCTTTTTCTTCGGAAAACCTTTATGCCGTTCCGCCTGCAGAACTCCATATCCACTTCACTATGGAGGACCTGGTTCCTTCCCGCTATCACAGTCGGGGGCACACGCCAAATGAAAAAGGAATCCCCAGCTATATTTTCAGCCACAAATTCCTCCATAGCCAGATAAAACACCAGACTTTCCCGCGGTCTACCAGACAACCTGACAAGCTTCATTCCGACGAAATTTTTACTGTCTCTATCTGATCTTCAGATATTCCACCGGTTCTTCCTTGACCTTGTCCAATGGAGCCGACTGGTATTTAACCTTGGCAAAATCAACATTCTTGAGGTCGATACACCTTATTGAAGAGTTCCACGCAGTTCTGTAATAATATTCGAGCGAACTCTGGTCAGCCGCGACAGTCCATTGAGTTGCACTTGGCAAGCCTTCCGGAATTTCCTCCGGTTTATGCTCTACACCTATCGGTATATTGAAATTACTGAGTATCTGGAAGCCTAACATGGCCGTTTCATGTCCGGTCGCATATTGAGGCGCAGTTGCCTGATAAAATGCAGCCCTCACGAAACGGGAAGGCGGCGTGACGTCTCCCGGTATTCCCAGCATCCCCGCCCCGGCGCCGAACTGTTTCAGCACAACATCTTCATTCAACTTTGAAGACGGAGCGGAACCAGCATAAAGATTAACATAATTGTTAAGATTCGTCATCTGCCATTCAAAGCCCGGAGAATTCGTCAGAACGCCAAGCTTGTTTTCATAAATCATAGGCTGACCGTCGATTATTTCCAGTACGACCTGACGTCCTCCCGGTTCGGCAATTCTCCAGTGTACAGTACCTATGCGTTCATCCAGCGATACTATCCTGACATTGCACAAGGCGCTTTCCATCTCATCGATAGTGGAAAAATTTGCCAGGACCCATGATACGAACTGCATGTCGGCCAATGTAGATGATGCTTCCGCAGAATCATAACTTTCATATTTCCCATACCCCGGAAAGAAGAACAGTCCCGCTGCCAGTCCGGCTTCATTCATGCCGTCAACCATCATCTCGGGCTCTCCTACAGATATTCCCACATAACCGTATTTAGCAGTATACTTGAGTCCGTTCACACCATCAGGAGTAAACGACGTGAAAACATGTCCCCTCGGAGAGACGACATAAACGCTGTTAAGGACCGAACCTCCCCACTCGGAAGTCCTGGCTACAATCCGGCTTCCGTCCCTGGCAACAAGGGTTATCCCGGTACATGCCCCTGAATCAAGGGAATGAAGCAAAAACGCTGCGACAAACAATACCACCGGTATCTTCGTCATAATCGACATTGATTTCATAAAGAAAAAATTATATTCAAATATAGAAATTTGATTGATATTTTTTCACTTTTTTTGCAAAATAAAAAAAGAACAATAGTTATTTTTGCGTGAAATAAAAAAATCGGAAATGAAGAATACAAGAAAGGAGTCGGAAAGGGAACAGATATGGAAAATAACTCTGGTGGTTTTAATTGTCGGCCTGGGTCTGCTGCTGTTCAAACAGGCCAGGATATTCCTAAGCGGCATTCTGGGCGCATTCACTCTTTTTGTGCTTCTTAGGAGGCATACATACCGTCTTCAGGAAAAAATCGGCACGACGACCGCAACGAGCATCGTCATAACGGGAGTGGTACTGTTCATCATGATACCGCTTTCCCTGCTGGTATGGTATGTCATCAACCGCATACAGAATGTTGACTGGAGTCCGGAATCGCTTCTCGAGCCGGCACGTCAAGCAATAACACTGATACAGGAAAAGACTGGTTTCGACATTCTTTCAGAAAAAAGCATCGGATTCATTGCCAGAAACATGACCATGATCGGACACCAGATAATAAACGGCATAGGAGGTTTCATTGCCAATATCCTTGCTTGCATAATTATCCTCTTCTTCATGCTTAGCGGAGGAAAAACAATGGAAAAATATCTGGCATCGGTACTGCCTTTCAATGAGAAGAACAAGAAAGAAATCGTTGAAAGAGTACATATAATGGTAAGGTCGAATGCCATAGGTATTCCCCTTCTGGCTTTGATACAGGGTCTGATTGCATTCATCGGATATCTTGCATTCGGAGTACCCAATGCTGCCTTGTCAGGAATTCTGACCGGGCTTTGTTCAATGGTGCCCGTAGTGGGAACCATGCTGGTATGGATTCCGATATCAATCTATTTCATGGCTTTGGGGCTATGGGGGAAAGCCATAGGACTGATAATATTCGGAGCGGTGATAATTTCCCAGAGCGACAACCTCATCCGGTTCATTCTTCAGAAAAAAATGGCGAATACGCATCCGCTGATAACGATATTCGGAGTAATTGCAGGCGTACCTATATTCGGCTTCCTCGGAATCATTTTCGGACCGATACTGGTTTCGCTGTTCCTCATGTTCCTTGACATGTTCCGGAAAGAATATCTTGACGGAGAAACAGGTCCCGGAATCACCAGTCAACCTTCCGACGGCTCAGAGGCATAGTCATGCACCTGGCTCCTCCACCGCCGCGTGGCAGTTCAGAACCCTCAATCGTAACAACACACCTCCGGTAGTCATCTGTCTTCCTGCCGCCTTTCATGATTTCTTCCGCCGATATCACAGCATAGCCGGCCCGGTCAAGCTGTTCCAGGGTATGGACATTCCTTGCATATGAAATAACTTTGCCGGGAGCGAATGCAAAGAAGTTGGCACCGCTGTGCCATTGCTCCCTTTCCTGGTCCCATTCATCGTTACCGCCGCAAATGACAGGTTCAAGGTCAATTCCGAGATTTCTCAGTGCGGACAATATGTCCGGAACACTTCTGATGGACGTGACATTTCCGTTATCCAGAGTAATATGTATCGTCTGAAACTGCCTGTTATCCAGAATCAAAGGCTTGAAAATCATGCAGCTGTCAACATCGAGCATGGTAAATGCCATATCCAGATGTATGAATGATTCCGGAGTGGAAGGCAGTTGCTGTACTATTATATGTTTCTTTCCGCCGCATGTATTCTTCAGATGGTCCACAAGAAAATCTATGCCTTGGGTACTCGTCCTAACCCCGTTTCCTACGAGGAGAATGTCGTCCCTGATGACCAGTATGTCTCCGCCTTCCATCATCACAGCAGAATCGGACGGTTGGAAATCGTTAGCGTCCAACACTTTGCAGTCAAATTCACCGCTTTTTGCATATATGGCGTTCATGATAAAGGATTCCCTCATCCTGACACGGTTCGCCATCCTGCATATCAAGGCGGCATTGCCCATGGTAACGGCTGCATCCCTCATGAAATAGAAGTTGTACAGCGGATACAATGCATAATATTCATTCTTCACAAACGATGTAAGGGAATTTATCCTGGCAGGGAGTCCTTCCACAAGCACCCGTGCGAGTGCGGCGGAGTCCATGTCAAGAAGATCCATATAATATTCCGTAGCATTTTCTGCCACACATATCCTCTGCAGCAGTCTGGTCCTCGCTTCGCGTCTGTCCAGCACCTTGCACAGCAGATCCTTCATATGATATACTTTGCTCACTCCTGACAGGACGGATGCCAGCTGTTCATATTCCTTGCGTGCAATCGACAGATTCAATATATCGCTGTACAAAGCACGCTGTACATTCCGGGGAGTCATATTTTCCACTTCCGGTCCGGGTTCATGAAGTATGACGGCCTCAAGTTTTCCTATTTCTGAATTGACCTCTATTTTCAATCCGGATTCCATAAAAAAGATATTTATTTGAGTGCAATATAAGAAAATATCATCATGAAAGAAAATTAATGACTATATTTGAAGTTGTTTTAATTGTATTTCCCATGAAGATTAATGCCGAATACTCGGGAACCGACGCAGGAAAAATCTGGGATATTGTCGTCGGATATGTAAACAGGAACCGTTCGTTCAAGTCGGTTACCGGTATCGAATATGAAGCGGAGTTTGTAGGCAGCTGCATATACTTCATCGGAGGCACTCCAGGAACAAAGAGGGCGGAAAAGGGAGAATACCTTACAAGGAAAAACTTCATTTATGCATATGAGAGAATCATGGGCCTTGCCTATATTGACACCTCAACGGTAAAGCCTCTCTTTAAAAGGCAGCAGACACCGTTCATAGGTCTCCTGCTGTCATCGGGAATACTTTCCAGAGAAGAATAATTTTCTATGATATGAAACGTAAAATAATAACAATTTCAGTTCTGGTACTGACTTTGGCGCTTGCTGCCTTCATTTATTTCAAGTTTTTCTTCGTGTTCGGGGAAGGCGTCAAGGCCGGAGAGCTGAACTTCGTAGTATATAAGGGATATATTTTCAAGACATATGAAGGCAAGGCAATTCAGGCCGGTTTCGATGCGAGAAACAGGAATCTAGGATCAATCCAGTCATATGAATTTGAATTTTCCATCACGGACAAGGAAGTGGCGGACTCTCTGATGAGATGCAGCGGGAAACATGTAGAACTCCATTACAAGGAATATCTCGGGACTCTTCCATGGAGAGGCATGCAGAAATTCGTGGTGGACAGGATAATCAACGTGAATTAGGATTCATGGGACCGCAAATGAAAATTTTCCATTAAGTCTTAAAAATTTTGATGGCATGAACAAAACATTTCTGCTGCCTGTTGCAATATTCATTTCATTACAGGCACTCGCACAGCCCGGTACAATAGGAAAAAAAGAGGCATCGGCATCCGGTCTGAAAATGCTGACAATGGAAGAAGCCGTATATTCGAGAAAAGCCTTTCCGGAAAGTTTCCGCTGCTCATGGCTAAACGACAGCCTGCTTTTCACTCCGTCAGGAAGCATGACTCCGTGCCTGATGGATCCGCTTTCCGGCAGCAGCCGGGACTATGTCCGCATGAATAGCGACATAAAGCCGGATTTTCCCGAGAATGCCGAAAACGTGACATATAACGGGAACGGGTGGTACGCCTATACGGCAGGCAACTGCCTTTACGTTTCCGACATACATGGCAATTCCGTTCCAGTAGCCGGAGATGAAAATACGGACATCGTATACGGGCAATATGTCAGCCGGAATGAATTCGGAATCAATTCGGGGATATTCTGGTCTCCAGACGGAAAGAAAATTGCATTTTACAGAAAAGACAATTCCCTTGTTGGTTCTTTCCCCCTTCTGGACATCGGATCGAGAACCGGAACGCTGAGAGAGATCAAATACCCGATGGCAGGAATGTCTTCTGAAAACGTCCGGGTCGGAATTTACGATCTTTCATCCAATGCCACCGTATACGTCGAGGCAGATGACTTCGGTTATGACCAGTATCTGACCAATGTGAGCTGGTCACCTGACGGCGGAAAGATATTTATCCAGGTCCTGTCAAGGAGCCAGAAGGAGATGAATCTGAATATGTATGACGGCAGATCGGGAAAATATATAAAGACCATACTGAGTGAAAAGAACACGAAATATGTCGAGCCTCTGGATCCGGTCATTTTCCTTGAGGGAAGCGACGATACCTTTATTTACCGCACCAACAACAGGGACGGTTTCAGGAATCTTTATCTCTGCGATACGGAAGGAAATATCAGAAGACTCACCGATGTGGATGCCGACGTCGAATATATAGCAAATGACGGGAAATACGTATATTATACTTCAGCGGAAGTTTCCCCGATTGAAAACCATCTATTCAGAATCGGCTGCAGAAAAGGAAAGGCAGAACGGCTCACTTCGGAAGAGGGATGGCATACCGTGAACATGAGCAAAGACTGCAGATGGTTCATAGACAGATATTCGAGTCTGTGCAACCCGGGAACCGTGTCTGTAAAATCGACTGACGGGAAACACTCCAGAACACTATTCGAATCAAAGGACCCGTCAAAGGAATATGCTTTTACGGAAGTTTGCCTCGGAAAGGTCAGAAGTGCAGACGGGAAATATGACAACTATTACAGACTTATCAAGCCAAAGGATTTCGATCCGGGGAAGAAATACCCGGTCATATTGTATGTATACGGAGGCCCCCATTCACAGCTTGTAAGAAATACTTGGCTCGCCGAAATAAGGATGTGGGAGATGCTGATGGCACAGAAAGGCTATATAGTGTATGTACAGGACAACAGGGGAACGCAGAACCGGGGTCTGGAATTCGAGCAGGTCATACACGGGAACTGCGGCCAGGCGGAAATGCAGGATCAGATGAAAGGTATAGAAATGCTGTGCAGCCTTCCGTACGTCGACAAGGACAGAATAGGTGTACACGGATGGAGCTACGGAGGTTTCATGACAATATCCCTGATTACCAACTACCCGAACATATTCAAGGTAGCCGTAGCAGGCGGCCCTGTCATAGACTGGAAATGGTATGAAGTGATGTATGGTGAACGCTATATGGACAATCCGGAAGTAAACAAGGAAGGATATGAAAGGGTCAGCCTGATGAACAAGGCCAAGGATCTGAAAGGAAAACTGCTGATATGCCAGGGAGCCGTAGACAATGTTGTTGTATGGGAACACAGTCTGAGTTTCATCCAGCAATGTATCGACAACAATGTCCAGGTGGATTATTTCCCTTATCCTGTCGCAGAGCACAATGTCATGGGAAAGAACCGTATACACCTTATGGACAAGGTTACGGCATATTTTGAAGAATACCTCAAATAATTTAATTTGATAATGGACAAATTCAGAGTCGGAATTTTAGGTGCCGGGCATATCGCGGAGAAGATGGCTTACACACTGAACCGCATGGATGATGCGATGGCTTATGCCGTAGCTTCACGGGACAGGAGCAAGGCGGAGGCATTCGCTTCAGCATATGGAATACCTGTCTCATACGGAAGCTATGAAGCCCTTGCGGAAAATCCGGATGTAGATATGATATATGTGGCAACACCTCACTCCTTACATTATGAACATGTAAGACTTTGCCTTGAACATGGCAAGGCGGTTTTATGCGAAAAATCATTCATGATGGATTCGGCACAGACTGAAAAGGTGTTGGAAATTTCTGAAAAGAACGGTATTTTCCTTGCCGAAGCCATATGGACAAGATACATGCCGTCCAGATGGATACTGAAAGATATTGTTGACAGCGGCATTATAGGGAAGCCATCGATGCTGACGGCAAATCTCGCATATCCTGTCAGTCATAAGGAACGTATCAGCAATCCTGCCCTGGGAGGAGGAGCCTTGCTGGATCTGGGAGTCTACTGCATAAATTTCGCTCTAATGAATTTCGGTGATGACATAGACACGATTTCATCATGCTGTATAAAGGGAGATACCGGAGTGGACCTTCAGGAAAGCATTACCTTCTGTTACAACGATAGAAGGATGGCGCAGATGACGGCATCCGTGCTTTGTTCCAATGAAAGAGGCGGCGTGATATCCGGAGATGCCGGATATGTCGTTACAGACAACATTAACAATCCAGCCGGATTCGACATATATAAGGGAAAAGGGGAATTTGTAAAAAGCGTCAGCGTACCTGACCAGATAACCGGATTCGAATATCAGATCAGAGCCTGCAAGAATGCCATTTCGAACGGAAGATATGAAGTTTCTGAAATGCCTCATTCCGAAATCCTGAAGGTAATGCATATCATGGACAGCCTGCGGAAAGAATGGGGAATTTGTTTCTAGCATCCGCTCCGCTATTTTTTACAAAGAATTAAAATTTTGATGGAATGAAATCAATAAGGGAAATATACAGAATCGGCAAAGGTCCTTCGAGCAGTCATACAATGGGACCGGCAAAAGCTGCGGGAATGTATCTGGAACATCACAAGGATGCATCGGACTTCCATGTCACACTGTTCGGTTCGCTGGCGGCAACAGGCAAAGGCCATCTTACCGATGTCGCAATCGAGGAAGTTCTGGGCCCTGCCGGCAAAGTGGAAATCGAATGGCAGCCGAAAATCTTCCTCCCCTTCCATCCGAATGCGATGAAGATTTCAGTCATGGGAGAGGATGGCACCAGACATGATGAATGGACATTTTACAGCATTGGAGGCGGGGCAGTAAAATGTGATGAACTGCCATATGAAGAGACTCCGGACATATATCCGCTCAATTCGATGAACGAACTGCTCTCCTGGTGCAACAAATACGGGAAAGCATACTGGGAATATGTTGGGGAAATGGAAGATTCGGGAATCTGGGATTATCTGAATGAAATATGGAAAACCATGTGCGATGCCATCGAAAGGGGGCTTGACAAGGAAGGAGTGCTTCCCGGACCGCTTCATCTGCGCAGAAAAGCTGCAAACTACTTCATCAGGGCTGAAGGCTACAAGGATGTCCTGCGCACCAGAGGACTCATTTTCGCTTATACGCTGGCCGTATGCGAAGAGAATGCCAGCGGAGGCATCATAGTGACAGCACCTACATGCGGTTCCTGCGGAGTACTGCCAGGAGTGCTATACCATTTGAAAAAAGTCTATGAGTTCAGCGACAAGCGGATCATACGTTCACTGGCTACTGCGGCGATGGTAGGAAACGTCGTCAAGCAAAATGCATCAATATCCGGAGCTGAAGTAGGCTGTCAGGGTGAAGTAGGCGTCGCATGCGCCATGACTGCAGCCGCAGCCAACCAGCTGATGGGAGGGAGTCCGGCACAGATAGAGTATTCGGCTGAAATGGGACTCGAACATCATCTGGGCATGACGTGCGACCCTATATGCGGGCTCGTACAGATTCCATGTATAGAAAGAAATGCATATGCGGCTGCAAGAGCGCTCGACGCAAATATTTACGCATCTTACACAGACGGCCTTCACAGAGTGTCCTTCGATCAGGTGGTTTCCGTCATGAAGCAGACAGGAAAGGATCTTCCGTCATTGTACAAGGAGACAGGAGAAGGCGGTCTTGCAAAGACGTTCATATAAAAAAAGAAGCAGGCAACTGAATAGTAAGATGCCTGCATAAAAGAAAAAATAGAATGTGTGTGTGTGCTATCATTCTTTCTCAAGAATGATATGCAAATGTAGGACATTTGCATGAGATATGAATATCAAATATCTTACCATTTGTTACAGAATTGACACATTTTTGAAACATGAAAGATATTAAAGCCGAGTTTGAAATCGACCTGTACAACATCAACGTGAATGAGAGTCCGCCTCTGGAAATAAGATATCCTGGAGGAGAATATATTACTCTCAACTGTTTCCTTGCCATCATATGCATTGAAGGAGAAGCCGATATTTTCATAAATTACAAGAAATATCATATGAGCAAGTCATCCTTCGTGATTCTGGAAAGGAATATTCCTTTTTTCTTCAGTACTTTTTCAAATGACCTGAATATTGACGTCATAAGAATAGGAGGCAATGTCGACGCAATAGCACATGATGAATCTCTGAGGGTACAGATGGGCATAAATGCAAGAGAGAAACCTCTGTACAGTATTTCCGAATACAAGCTCGATTTTTTCCACAGGATTCATTCATATATGAAATATCTTATGGACTGTCCGCCTGATACGTTTTCCAGCCTGATAATAAAAAACTATATGAATATTCTCATGCTGGAAGCATACAAGATAATGCAGGAGGATAAAAAACCAGGGACATCCAAAAGGGAGAACACGCTTGCATTCAATTTCCTTCATTGTCTTGAAGAAAATTTCAGAAAAGAAAGGAAGGTCAGATTCTATGCCGACAAACTCAACGTTTCGACCAAGCACCTGACCTGTTCCATAATGGAAGTAACGGGGAAACACCCGTCAACCTGGATAGAGAACTACTCTGTCATGGAGATAAAGAAACTGCTTAGCATGAGCAGTCTGAGCATCAAGGAAATCAGCTATGAACTGAACTTTTCAAGTTCGTCGCATCTTTCTCACTTCTTCAAACAACAGACGGGCATGACGCCCGTCGAATATAGAAAGAAGTACTCGTTCTGAGAATCAAATACCGAATTTGGCTGTTTCCTCAGCAATTCTGGCTGCGGCAGCCGTAAATTTTTCGGATGAATCGGCATAGAGTATTCCTCGCGATGAATTGATCAGAATACCTCCGAAATCATTTGCGCCGTACCTGATCACTTCTTCAGCAGAACCTCCCTGCGCGCCTACACCTGGGACAAGGAAGAAATTATCGGGACAGAACTCACGGATTTCCGACAATTTATCTGCCTTTGTTGCACCTACCACAAACATCATGTTGTCAGGTGTGGATACAGACATCATTTCTTCCATGACCGCACGGTACAGCGGTTTCCCGTCCTTTGTCGCATTCTGGAACTGATATGCCGAAGAGTTTGAAGTCAACGCAAGCACAATTGCCCATTTATCTTTGTATTCCAGAAAAGGAGATACGCTGTCCACACCCATATATGGAGCCAATGTCACGGCATCGAAATCCATTGTTTCAAAAAATGCCTTGGCATACATCCTTGCAGTATTGCCTATATCTCCCCTTTTTGCATCCGCAATCAGGAATATATCAGGATAATTGCTTCTGATATAGGATACCGTTGCATCCAATGCCCTCATCCCGTCAATACCGTAACATTCATAAAATGCCAGATTCGGCTTATACGCCACACAGTGTTCCGCTGTAGCATCAATGACAGCCTTGTTGAATTCGACTATGGATCGTGCTTTCCCCTTGAACAGCTGCCCCATTGCGGCAACTTCCCCCTTGGACGCAAGGGCCTTGACATGTTCCGGCATCTTATCAAAATCCACATCCAGGCCTACGCAGAGCATGCTGTGTTTCCTCAAAATATTCCCATATAGCTGTTCTCTGTTCATATTTCAATTAATATTTATTTCTTTTCAAAGTATTTGTAGAATAAAGATATGGCTTCCATTCCCGAGAACAATTGTTTCAGCAGATAGCTTTCATTCGGTGAATGTATTGTATCTCTCTCAAGACCGAATCCCATGAGCAACGGATCAATCCCCAGAATACGCTGCAAATCTGCCAGCACGGGTATACTGCCGCCTCCCCTGCTTGGAACCGGTTCGATGCCATAAACTTCGGCCATGGCCCTGGAAGCTGCCTGATATGCCGGTGAAGATATAGGTATGAGAAACCCGTTGCCTCCATGATGAGGCGTAATTTCAACGGAGACATAATCTGGCGCAATCGATTTGAAGTGCTCCGAAAAAAGTTCGGTTATCTTCGCACTGTCCTGATTAGGGACAAGCCTCATCGATATCTTGGCATATGCTTCGGAAGGAAGGACAGTCTTGGCTCCTTCGCCCGTATAGCCGCCCCATATACCGTTCACATCCAATGAAGGTCTGATACCGGTACGTTCAAGGGTCGTATATCCCTTCTCTCCTTTAACTTCCCTTATGCCTAGAAAATCCTTGTATTCACCAAGGTCGAACGGCGCCCGGGAAAGTTTCATCCTGTCCTCATCACTCAGTTCTACAACATCGTCATAAAAGCCCTTCACGGTTATACGGCCGTCTCCGTCTATCAAAGAGGATATCATATCGCACAGGACATTAATCGGATTTGCCACAGCACCTCCGTAATGTCCAGAATGCAAATCCTTGTCAGGACCCGTCACCTTGACTTCCACATATGAAAGTCCTCTCATTCCGCAATTGATGGACGGTACCGATTCTGATATCATTGTCGTATCTGAAACCAGAATCACGTCGGCTTTAAGAAGCTCTCTGTTCTTTTCAGCCCATGCGGCGAGTGAAGGACTTCCTATTTCCTCTTCACCCTCAAAGAGAAATTTGACATTATGCCTGAGCTTTCCTTCTCTGACAAGATATTCGAACGCCTTTATATGCATGAACAACTGTCCCTTGTCATCATTCGCGCCCCTGGCATATATTGCACCGTCCCTGATTTCAGGTTCAAAAGGGTCTGACTTCCACAACTCGAGAGGATCGACAGGCTGTACGTCATAATGTCCGTAGACAAGGACAGTCGGCCATGATTCGTCGACAAACCTGGAGCCGAATACTACTGGATGCCCGGACGTCGGACAGACTTCGGCCCGATCGGCTCCCGCTTCTCTCAAAAGTTCCGCCAGACGTTCAGCGCATTTCAACATATCAGGTTTCCTCTCAGCTGCCGAACTAATCGATGGAATACGCAGAATAGAGAACAATTCATCAAAGAACCTTTGTTTGTTGGTTTCTATGTAAGTCTTCATAAATAAAATCTGACATTAATAAAAAAAGCGAGCCACGCAGACGCATGACTCACAAATTTACTAAAAAACCGTCATTTCGCAAACAATCGGCAACTCCTGCCGTACCGAACCTTACGGTAACGTCATTCAGCAAGCTTTGTCCGCGCATATTCCAATGTCAAAACGAACGACTTCTTTCTTGAAGAAGGGGCGTCATACATTGCATCCGTCATAATCCTTTCGCAAATGGAACGAAGGCCGCGTGCACCGAGTTTTTTCTCTATCGCAGTATCGACAACAAGTTCATAGACTTCTGGTTCCACTTCCAGTTTAATCCCGTCAATCTCGAAAAGTTTCTCGTATTGTTTCATTATAGCATTCTTCGGTTCTGTCAGAATCCTGAGCAATGCTGCACGATCCAGCTGGTCCAGATATGTTATGACGGGAAGACGGCCGATTATTTCAGGAATCAGTCCATAAGACTTCAAGTCCTGGGCGGATACATACTGAAGAAGATTTTGCTTGTCAACCATAGGTTTGTTTGAAGAACCGAAACCAATGATACTGGTGTTCATCCTCTGGGCAATCTTCCTCTCGATACCCTCGAACGCGCCGCCGCATATGAACAGGATGTTCTGAGTATTGACATGAATGAATTCCTGCTCGGGATGCTTTCTGCCGCCTTTCGGAGGTACGTTGACGACATTGCCTTCGAGAAGTTTCAGCATCGCCTGCTGTACACCTTCTCCCGATACATCTCGCGTGATGGAAGGATTATCGCTTTTTCTTGCAATCTTGTCGATTTCATCAATGAAAACTATGCCTCGCTCAGCCTTTTCCACATCATAGTCGGCCTCCTGAAGCAGTCTTGTAAGAATACTCTCCACATCCTCTCCGACATAGCCTGCTTCTGTAAGTACGGTAGCATCGACTATAGTGAAAGGCACATTCAAAAGTTTTGCTATGGTCTTTGCCATCAAGGTTTTTCCCGTTCCGGTAGGCCCGACCATAAGGATATTCGACTTTTCAAGTTCAAGGTCACTGGAATCGAACAAATTGTTGTTGACCCTCTTGTAATGGTTGTATACTGCAACAGACAGAAGTTTCTTTGCTCGATCCTGCCCTATTACATACTGGTCAAGAAAAGCATGTATTTCCTTAGGTTTCATCAAAGCCTCGATTTTTTCCGGCTTTTTCTTTGTGGACTTGTCGAAATCCTGCAAATATTCGTTGCCGAGTTTTATGCAATCTGAACAAATGCAGGCATCCAAACCCTGAAGCAGGAGTGGAACTTCATGTTCACTCCTGCCACAAAACATACAATATCTTTCCTTGCCGTTATTATGCTGTTTTGCCATAAATAAAAAACTCCGTCATTTCTTTCCTCTGAGAATTTCATCAATCATGCCGTATTCGAGAGCTTCTCCCGATGTCATCCAATAATCCCTGTCTGCATCGGAAATTATCTTTTCCAAAGGTTTACCTGTATGTTCCGAAATGATTGTATAAAGCTCATTCTTCACCTTAAGTATCTCTCTTGCAGCAATCTCAATATCTGAAGCCTGTCCCTGGGCTCCTCCGAGCGGCTGATGTATCATGACTCTGGAATGAGGCAGTGCAGACCTTTTTCCGGGTGCCCCGGCACAGAGAAGTACAGCTCCCATAGATGCCGCCATTCCCGTACATATTGTAGCCACGTCAGGCTCTACAAGCTGCATCGTATCATATATGCCCAGACCGGAAGAGACAGAACCGCCGGGAGTATTGAGATATATCGAGATGTCGGCAGAACTGTCATTTGACGCCAGAAAAAGCAACTGTGCCTGGATTATGTTCGCCACATCATCATCTATAGGTACCCCGAGGAAAATTATCCTGTCCATCATGAGCCTGCTGAAGACATCCATTGACGCCACATTCAATTTCCTTTCCTCTATTATGGTAGGATTTATATAGGCATCGTATGCACTGCGGAAACGGTGCATTGTCATGGAACTTATTCCATGCTCCAGACGGGCATATCTGTCAAATTCCTTATCCATTACAAATTATTTGAGTTCACGGAATTTCTCTACGGATATCTTCTTTTTCTTCAAGGTGATGACCTCCTTCACTGCCGCAACAGTCTTCTGGTCTTCCACCTGTTCAAGAATCCTGCGTCCTTCCTTGTCCTGTTCCAGAAGAGTCATGGCATATTTCTCAATATGTTCGTCAGGAACATTGTTGATTCCGTACATTGCATACTGGTAAGCAGCATATGCCTTGGCACTGTTCAGTAGATCAGCTTCCTCTACCTTCACCGAATATTTTTCCATAAGGTAATTCCTCACCATCTGCCAACGGAAATCAGCCAGGAACAGGTCGAACTCCTTCTCTATATCCTCCATTGTAAACTTGCCGTCGTTGGCAACGAAAATCCACCTCTTGAGGAATTTCTCCGGCAAAGCTATGGCAGCTTTCTCCACAAAATAGTTCCTGCAGTCCTTGGAGAACCTGAAATCTGATTCCTGGGCATATTCTGCCTTCAGTCTTTCCTCTATCTTCGCATCGAACTCTTCCTCGGACTTTACATTCCCTTCACCGAAAATCTTGTCGAAAGTATCCTGATTCATTTCAGCATTCACGAAAGTCTTGACATTCTTCACCGTCATGCTGTACATAGGATCAATTGAAGCCAGTTCATCCTTGCTTATCTTAAGCATGGAAGCGCGATCAGTTTCATTGGTAAATGCCTCATTTACATTAATTTCAACCGTATCCCCAGCTTTGAGACCTATGAACGAAGGCCTTACGGACTCTGATATATTGCGGAGGGCGACATAGGTTCCTTCCACACGATTTTCCCCCTGAACAAAATCCACGATCATGAAGTCTTCCTCTCCGGCAGCCTCACCGTCAATCAGGGAACCATATTGTTTGAGAAGGTTGTCCTTCATCTCTTTTCTCGCTTCATCCGTTACATTTATATTGTAATAAGGGA
The DNA here is from genome assembly GCA_949300335.1 of uncultured Bacteroidales bacterium. GTDB lineage: Bacteria > Bacteroidota > Bacteroidia > Bacteroidales > UBA932 > Cryptobacteroides. Next base: position 43,044 of record CASGDV010000123.1, read on the forward strand.
CTTCATCTTCCTTTGACAATTCGAATGCCACTTCAGGAGTGCTTGCCACGTCGAACTTGAATGTGAAATCATTTCCGTCGGTCCATTCTACAGAAGGCTGATCTTCAGATGGGAGAGGTTCTCCAACTATCCTTATCTTGTTCTCGGAAATGAAATTGTTGAGAGATTCCGATATAACGTCATTGACAGCATCCATAAGTGCAGCCTGACCATACATTTTCTCTATGAGTCCCATAGGAACCATCCCCTTTCTGAAACCCTTGATTTCAGCGGATCTTCTATGGTCATTCAATTTTTTCTTTTTCTTGTCTGAATAATCAGCCTTATCGATCGTCAATGTAATCTCCAGATTCAGATCGTCAATTCTGTTTTGTTCAAGTTTCATATTATCAAAAAATTATTATTATAATCATTTTCACGCGGATCCCCGTCTTTCCAGGTAACAGGAAACACCGGAGATATAAGCGATAAGCTTGCAAAATTAAATATTATGCGACAATTTTCAAAATAATATGTCACATCAGCTTCCGTACGGTATAGGAGGTTTTACCTGACATTCCTTTTAGGATATACCACCCTGGCATGATGGACCTGCTGCAGATATTCCTTGAGTACCTTGCATACGATATTCAGTTCCTTGATGGAAATATCGGCATCTTCGAATTGCCCGTCATCCATCTTGGTCTTGAGTATCCTGTCTACAAGTTCTGAAATACTTGCCGGAGAATAATCCTTCAAAGTTCTCGAAGCGGCTTCGAGAGTATCGCACAGCATGATGATTATCTGCTCTTTTGTGGATGGCTTCTTTCCCTTGTAGTAGAAATCCCCTGCATCATCAGGATCTCCTCCGTCATTCAGGTATTTGTTGTAAAAATATGCCGTGCATGTAGTACCATGATGTGTGTAGATGAATTCCTTGACAACATCCGGAAGATTATGCTTTTCCGCAAGGTTCATTCCGTCCTGGACATGCCTTATGATTTCCTTGGCGCTTTCCCGCGGAGACAGTCCGGCATGGTATTTTGCACCAAGCGTCTCATTTTCTATGAAGCATTGGGGATTCACTGTCTTGCCTATATCATGATACATTGCACCTGCCCTTATCAATTCCACATTGGCATCTATAGACCTTGCAGCTGCATCGGCAAGATTCATTACCTGCAGAGAATGCTGGAAAGTACCCGGAGCATTGTGGGCAAGAATCCTGAGAAGCTTGTTGTTCGTATCGCATAGTTCGACAAGCCTTGTGCTGGATACAAGCATGAATACCCTTTCGAACAGGTAGATTATAGGATAGCCTGCCACGGTAAGAAGGGAGCCCAGCAAAAGGAAAAGGACATTCCTGTAATCGTTGAATCCCTTAATACCATTTATGAACTCAAACGTGAAATAACCAAGTACGGAAGTAAGGAATACCAGACTGGCAGTGACAAACTGCAGCCATCCCTTGTTGAAATAGGAAAACGACATTATTGCCACTACACCGGCAGTAAGATACATTACGAACAGTTCCACTCCGTTATGTGCGAATACAAGCAGGGGAAGCAGCGATATCATATAGACGGGAAGCACAACCCTCTTCTTGAAAAATGCCATCAGATACAGTGCCGACAATGTGAAAGGAATCAGATAGAGTATCTCCGGATTGGTTTTCTCTGCAATAAAAGTTATTGTAGCAGTAAGAGCAAAAATGGTGAGAAGATACAGATATCTGTTCATTTCGGAAAATATCCTGTAATTCGTGAAATATATCGTGAAAAACAGCAGGATTACCATTATCAGGACAAGCATGACATTCCCGGACCACAGAAAGAACCTCGGGCCGTCATATCCGAGACTTGCCTCATACTCCACCTTGTATGAATCGAGAAGCTGTTCGACCTCGGCTGTTATTATCTCTCCGTGCGATACAATGAGCTGGCCGGCATTGACAACCCCCGAAGTAGGAGATACATAATTGACGGATTCTTCATGCACCAGTTCTGTCGTCTGGGCATCATAATTCAGATTCGGCACAATCAGGTCATATATTCCGCCTGCGAGACAAAGGGAATCCGCATTGACCGACGGGACAATGCTCTCCAATGAAGCAAGTATCCTTTCCTGAGCGGATTTGACCGTATATACTTCGGAAATCGGATATTTCGATGCCCTCTTGTCTTTCTGAATGATAATGACTGCATTTTCGGGCTGGAACTGAGAGTCCCTGACTTCATCGTCAGCCGACTCGGATACTATGCCGCGCCCGTATATATCCGACAGTATGCTGACCAGATATGTCTTCAGGCTGTCAAGGGATGCCAGTTCCAGTGACTCTGCCTGCCTTTTTTTCTGAAGTTCGACTTCGGAAACATACTGGTAATAAGGAATTACGCTGGTACCTATCCTTTCCTTTTCGCGCTGAATCTGTTCATCCGTTTTCAGAATCGGGAAATCGAATTGGGCGATGAGGGTCTCGTACATCCATGTAGACCCTTTCCTGTAATCATAGTTGAACTTCCCGCTCCTCGGCAGTATCAGGACAAGAATCAGAAACAGTACACATAAAGGCAGATAAACCTTGAATCCGCGTGGAAAATTAACCTTTGCCATATTACAGAAAATTATGGAACATATTTCATCGGAACATAGCTGAATTCATCCGACACATAGGAATATATGTCATTGTCATTCAGAAGGCGCACGAATCTCCTGCCCGTATCACAGTCATTTTCGGACGAAGAAATACCTATGAGCATCTCACCCTTGAAAATTATGCTTGAAAGCGAGTAAGAGTGCAGTGCTGCAGGAAGAACCGGATAAATCTCCGTTATATACTGCTTGAGTGAATCCGGAATCATGACATTCCCGATATGGCATATATCGTAAGTCGACAGAGCCGTCCTCTTTTTCATTATATCTTCGGCCTGACCGCATGAAATCTTCTCGAGATCGGAAATCAGACGCTGTGCGCTGTATGCCAGGGCATCGTGCTTCAACTGAGCTTCAAGAAGCTTTTTCTGAGACATTACAACTGTCCCGAAAGGATATTCGGTTATATTTCTGTTGTAGGCCAGATACAGCGATGTGAAGAAGCTCCTGACCGTCGCAGTGGGAAAGTACGGCCGAAGATTTGTCTTGATTGAAGCAACCACGAACTCTCCGGCTCCTACATCGCCCCTGTTTTTTTCATATAGCACATGGGAAAAAAGCGGAGTCACATAATTCAGGGGACCTCCTGAAAATGCGCACATGTCTCCCTTGAGCTTTGACAGCGGAATACGCACCTGCGTAAAATAACATATTCCATTATTTCCTGCCGGCAGCTGGAAGGCCTTTGCATCCATATACCAGATAGGGCGTGATGCCTGTATATCCTCCAGCCTCGACAGGGAATCCCCCGCCTCGGCATCAAAAAAGCTTTCATTTACCGTTTTGACAGTACCGTCATTGTTTACCGGCAGGTCACTCAATTGTATATATCTGAAAACCAACGCCTTGATAAAGACCAAAGCACCGCTTTCATCACACAGGGATCTGTGGAAATCCAGGAAGATTGTCTTGTATCTGTATGAAATACGGAAAAGATAACCGGCAAGTTCATCGCTGCCGGCCTCCCATTCAGCATTCATATCCTCGGTCCTGAATACAGGAAACGGCTTCTCCGCTTTCCTGAAGGAATAACCTTTTTTGTCGAGACCGGCTGAAAACTGCGGCAGCCTCTTCAGGATATCTCCAACGGCAGCTTTCAAAACAGAGTCCTTCAAAGTCACGGTAAGCGATACTACAAAACCGAAAGTGCTCCCTTTTCCGGAAGACAGATGCATATAAGCTTCTCCCGCGATATCGGGTATCAGATAATTCTCACTCATTTTTTATGAAAAGGGCTATTGGGTTCTTTGGCCATGTAACTGAACTCAAGTCGGTCTGTAAGACGCGGGAAAAACTTGTGTACCCATACGGTAAGTTTTCCTATAGGGGTAAGTATCATCTCCGACTTTCTTTCCGACAGTCCGTCGGCAAGATATTCCGCAACTTTTTCGGCTGTCATCATCTTTCCCTCGTCACGCGGTGTGCTCCCCTGTCTGGTACCGTCGGCCGTCAAAGCAGCATTCCTCACATTCGATGCCGTAAACCCCGGAGCAAATACCATGACATGAAGACCGTCATACAGATGCTCTATCCTCAGCGTGTCAAGAAATCCGCGGATTGCATATTTTGAGGAAGAATAGCCTGTCCTTCCGGGCAGTCCGGCGTAACCCGCTATGGATATGACACCTACAACAGAACCCTTCGACTCGAGAAGATACGGAAGTGCATATTTGGTACAATATACGGTTCCCCAGAAATTGACATCCATCAAGGTCTTCAATACGGAAAGATCCAGATCCCGAAACATAGCACGCATGGACAAGCCCGCATTATTGACAAGGATATCTATCCTGCCGAACTTATCCACGGCCTTTTCCACGAGATTGCGGCAGTCCTCCTCTTTTGACACATCTGTCTTCACGCACAATATCCGAGAACGGTCCGCAGTCATTCCTTCAGCCTCATGTTCAAGCTTGTCAATTGACCTTGCCGCAAGGACAAGTCTGGCACCGAGAGTTCCGAATAATTTGGCAGAAGCCAACCCAATTCCTGAGCTGGCTCCCGTCACAATAATTACTTTATCTTGAAAGTAACCTTTTTTCATCTTTGACAATATTAATGCAATCCCATGTCAACGATGTCTCCTCCGTCATATTCTCCCCTCTCCAGTTTTGCCCTGACTTCTGCAAATGTCTTCAGGGTATATTCGACATCTTCCATCGAATGGGCTGCGGTCGGGATGACCCTGAATATAATCATACCCTTAGGAATGACAGGATAAACCACAATCGAACAGAAAATACCGTAATTCTCTCTCAGGTCGACAGCTATCTTCGTTGCCTGCGCCACACCGCCCTTGATTGCAACCGGAGTAACACAAGCTTCTGCCGGTCCTATTTCGAATCCAAGTTTTCTGAATCCGTCCTGCAAAGCTCTTGTAACCTTGAACAGTTTCTTGCGGAGCTCGTCGCCCTCTGCGCTGCGGATAATCTCGAGTCTCTTCAATCCACCCTCGACGAAAGCCATAGGAAGTGATTTAGCATAAATCTGTGACCTCAGATTATATCTCAGATAATCTATGATGACCTTCGGTCCTGCAACGAAACCTCCGATGCTGGCCATAGACTTCGCATATGCACCGATATAGAGATCGACTTCATCCATTACTCCGAAATGCTCTGATGTTCCGCGGCCATGCTCTCCCATAACTCCGAAACCATGGGCATCATCTATCAGTATCCTGAAATTGTACTTTTTCTTCAATGCTACTATCTCATTGAGATTTCCGAGAGCACCGGTCATTCCGTACACACCCTCGGTTATCAAAAGGATGCCGCCACCCGTTTCCTCACAGAGTTTTGTTGCCCTTTTCAATGTAGCCTCACAACTTTCGATATCATTGTGGCGGTATGTCATTCTCTTTCCCATATGCAGTCTTGCACCGTCGATAAGACACGCATGAGCTTCGGAATCATAGACAATCACATCATGTCTGTCCATAAGGGCATCAATCGTGGATATGATACCCTGATAACCGAAGTTGAAAAGGAAAGCATCTTCCTTCTTCTCGAAATCGGCCAGTTCGCGCTCGAACTTTTCATGCAAAGCCGTATGGCCCGACATCATACGGCTTCCCATCGGATATGCAAGCCCCCATTTTGCGGCAGCTTCGGCATCGGTTTTCCTAACTTCCGGATGATTGGCCAGTCCCAGATAATTGTTAAGACTCCAGCAAAGAACTTCCCTTCCCTGGAAAATCATGTGCGGTCCGAGTTCGCCTTCAAGTTTCGGATACATGTAATAACCGAAAGCCTGTTTTCTGTATTGTCCGAGAGGACCTCCCGAATCCCTCGCAATTCTGTCAAAAATATCCATAACTATTCAAATTTTAGTACATATTATTCAAAATCAAGCCTCGACATTTGCATAATGGGCATTCTGTTCGATGAATTCCCTGCGCGGCGGAACATCATCCCCCATCAGCATCGAGAAAGTACGCTCGGCTTCAGCCGCATTGTCAATCGTTATCTGACGGAGAAGACGCCTTTCCGGATCCATCGTGGTGCTCCAAAGCTGTTCGTCACTCATTTCACCGAGACCTTTGTACCTCTGTACGGTGACTCCCTTCTCGGATCCCTTGCCAAGCTGCATCGTAGCCTCTTTCCTCTGTTCTTCCGTCCAGCAATATATTTCCTCCTTGCCTTTCTTTACGAGATACAACGGAGGTGTGGCAAGATATACATATCCGTTTCTTATCAGATCGAACATGTATCTGAAAAAGAATGTCAATATCAGTGTAGCTATATGGCTTCCGTCCACATCGGCATCGGTCATGATTATAACCTTGTGGTAACGCAGTTTCGAAAGATTCAGAGCCTTGCTGTCTTCCTCCGTCCCCACGGTCACTCCAAGAGCCGTATATATGTTTCTGATTTCCTCGCTTTCGAAAACGCGGTGCTCCATTGCCTTCTCTACATTAAGGATTTTACCCCTCAAAGGAAGTATAGCCTGAGTTGCCCGGTCCCTTCCCTGTTTTGCAGTACCGCCTGCAGAATCTCCCTCGACAAGAAAGATTTCGCATCTCTCAGGGTCCTTGACCGAACAGTCGGCAAGCTTTCCAGGCATACCGGCGCCTGACATTACAGTCTTCCTCTGAACCATTTCCCTTGCCTTGCGTGCCGCCTGGCGGGCGGTAGCCGCGAGTATGACCTTATCGACAATGGCTTTCGCCTCTCGAGGATTCTCTTCCAGATATGATTCCAGTGCCGCTGCGGTGGCCTGCGAAACGGCAGAAACTACTTCTCCGTTTCCAAGTTTGGTCTTGGTCTGTCCTTCGAACTGAGGCTCGGCCACTTTGACAGAAATGACAGCAGTAAGCCCCTCCCTGAAATCATCTGCAGAAAGATCGAACTTAAGTTTGGACAGGAACCCCTGCTTATCGGCATAATTCTTCAATGTTCTGGTAAGTCCCATCTTGAATCCAGAAAGATGGGTTCCGCCCTCTATAGTATTTATATTGTTGACATAAGAAAAAATCTTCTCGGAAAATCCGGTATTGTACTGCAAGGCTATTTCGATAGGAATCACCTTGTTCGTTTCCAGACAGATAGGATGTTCAATAAGTTTTTCAGTCCCTTCGCCGAGATACTCGACGAACTCTTTCAATCCCTCCTTGGAATAGAATACTTCGGATTTGAAGCCGTCGGAACCGGTTGACTCACCGTCTGCAGGCGCTTCCTGCTCCCTCCTGTCCGTAAGAGACAGTCTTATACCCTTGTTGAGATAGGCCAGTTCCCTAAGACGGGCTGCCAGCGTGTTATATTTGTACACGGTAGTAGTCGTAAATATCTCCGGGTCCGGATGGAAAGTTATGATGGTACCCGTATCGTCCGCATCACCGGCAATCTCGACATCGGTAAGAGGCTTTCCTTTCGAATATTTCTGTACGAATATCTTCCCCTCGCGGTGAACCTCGGCCTCAAGCCTGTCGGACAATGCGTTCACACATGACACTCCGACTCCATGCAGACCTCCGGACACCTTGTAGCTGTCCTTGCTGAACTTTCCTCCTGCATGCAGGACAGTAAGCACGACTTCGAGGGCGGAACGGTGCTCCTTTTCATGCATTCCTGTCGGAATCCCTCGTCCGTTATCCTTCACGGTTATCGAATTATCCTCGTTTATCGTTACTTCGATATGAGTACAAAAGCCGGCAAGAGCCTCATCTATACTGTTGTCGACAACCTCATATACAAGATGATGAAGACCGCGCTCCCCGATATCTCCTATGTACATGGAAGGTCTTTTCCTCACGGCCTCCAGCCCTTCCAGCACCTGAATACTATTTGCGGAATACTGGTTATCCGCAGCATTGTTCACTTCGTTCTCAATCATTTCATCTAATGCTAATAAACGGACAAATTTAACAATTTTATTGCAAATTCAAGCAAATTCCGGCAGTAAAATAGATTCCGCTTTCAACATATCCCGGCACATGCTGGACTGGCATATCAAGAAGATTGGAGCCCTTTGCCCATACCGAAAATTTTCTGTTAATCCTGTATTCCATATATATCCCGAGATCGGCAAAGCCTGGAAGTCGGGCAGGAAGAGATACTGAATCGCTGAACATAAATCCATCCCTGCCTGAATGATAATCGCATGACACGCCGGCAAATATCCTTCTGTTCCAGTTATAAAGCGCCTCGACAGATGCGACAAGCGGAGAAACCTCGAAGCCGACAAAGCCAGCGGAACGCATGGTCTTCCTGTATTCAATTGAAGCGGACACCTCTACATCCTGACTTTTCCACCCTAAATCGGCAGCGGCACGCAACAAGCCGAAATCATTGTAACCGAGCATCACATCGATGCCGTGAGACATTCCGGAAACATCCAGCGGAGCGGAAACAAGCGGAGAAACGATATCCGTCAATGCGTTGGCATAATCCGAATAGCCGACATTGATATCATATGTCAATCGTGAAGCTATATTTCCCTCTATGCCGAACTGTCCCGAAATCCTTTCCACAGTATTATCCATCAAAGGTGCTGCATATGAATTGTAGTAAGGGGTCACAAAATGATTTCTGTCTATCAGCGAAGCATAACTGTTTATGGAATTTCCGCCGCCTGCCTTAAGATAGAGATTGACCCAGTTCGTTACCGCCTTGAAACCTACTTTCACATCGGGAAAAAACAGTTGTCCTCTTTTCCCGTGCATTGGCATGGCGGAAGAACCGTTGTCCCCTCCGGTCATGAAAGATAACTTCAGTCCGAGGTCAATATCCCATCTGCCCTTTGAATATTCATAATTCGGGACCACCGAGACTACTGCTATATCCGAATTGAAACAAGACCTGTAGGACGCCATATCCATATCGAAATCGACAAGCACCTTATGGCTGTCGGCAAATGCGGCTCCGAAGGAAGTGTTCAATACGAAATTCTGCTCGGCAAGTCTCTTCCCTTCCATTCCGGCAACGGTGAAATCATCGGCAGCAGTCCTTCCCTTGAACATCACATCATAATAGAAATACGAACTGGCATAATTGACACTCCTCAGATTGAGTCTGTAGTCCGCACCGTTGTAACTGCGCGACACTTCATTATCCTTTGAAGCAAGGCCGTAATAGCCTACATCAAATGACAGATATCCTTTCGACCAGTCAAACCTTCCGTCTATTCCGGCCCTGGACAACGCATCGAGACCGTTCCATCCACCGGATTTCACGGAACCAACATTCCAGAATCCGGTATTTTCGGACTTTTCCGTGAAGACACTCCTGTATTTTCCGAAATAAGATCTGTGCGTTCCATATATGCTCATCCTGAATTTTCCATTGAGAGCCGGAGACCAGACGACATCAAGCTCCGGATGCAGCGGATATCCGGCCCCGGCCCTGAAAAGGAACCTGCTGCCCGCATAAGGTGCCGATTCTGGCTTCATGTTAAGAAGATAGGGATTGAATTCATAGGCGCCTTTGTACGGATTGTCGAAAACCGAATAATCGAAGTCAAGGTCGAACTGACGTACGGAATCAGGAACTTCCATCGTGAGCACCGGCTTGTGGATTTCCATAAGACGTGCGTCATAATTTCTGGAAACCTCGACGGTCTGATCCAGATTCTGTGCATTGGATGTCATATTCCAGACACTCAGCAGAACGATTACCGATAATATATTCTTGATAGATGTCATAATTCAATATCCATTTAATTAATTCGATGCAGAAGAAATGCTGTCAGCAGAAGCCGATGCGGAAACAAGCACCTTAAGTTTTTCCAGCCTCAACTGTACGTTTTCAGTCACGTCATCCCTGTCTCCGGATGGAGTATAGCCAGTCAGTATGCTCTCATAAGTGGCCTGTGCCTGCTCGAACTCGCCGCGTTCAACGAACGAATCTCCAAGAACGATGAAGGCCTTGGCAAGCCAATACTGCTGGGAAGTGCCAGAATCCGCAAACGCGTAAACCAGATTTTCCACATTTGCGAAATCACCTCTGTCATACTTGTCGGTTATAATCAGATAGGCAGCTTCCGCTCCTTCCGGGAATGACGGATTTGCAGACAATTCCTCCAGTACGGCAAAAGCCTCGTTCCTTCTGCTCGTCGCAAGATACGACTTGGCAAGAATATATTTGGCTTCACGCTTCAGGTCGGCATCGGCCCTGTTGTCTCCGATTACCTGACCGGCATATTTCTCAGCTTCCTGGAAATTGCGCCACCTGTAGGCCGAACGCATCATCCCGGTTACAGCTGCAAACTTGTTGTTTTCAAGAACAGCTATACGGCTCAGTGATGAATATCCCCTGTATGCATCCTCATACCTTTCTAGACTGTATGATATGTTGGCATAATTCAATGTGGACAGTTCCGCGAAAGCCCCTTCACCGGAATTCATCACCTTCATATAATAATCGCAAGCCTGTTCCTTCTGATTCAGGTTCTTGTATGCTTCGGCTATATAAAAACAGGCCTGCTGCAATTTCGCTCCCTGAGGATATTTTTCAATATAAGACTTGAGGGAGACCAGAGCCTTTTCGTAATTCTCGGAAAGGAATATCTGTTCAGCGGCATTGAAAATCATCATTTCCTTCTCGTCATCCGTCTTCAGGGATGATTTGCCGATACTTTCTATATATGCAAGATATTCTTCAGGGTTGTTCTGAGTCTGGTAAAGAGACTCTATTGCAAGAAGGGCGTCATCCGCATAACCGGTCATTCCCAGCTTTTCAACCACAGTCTTGTAGTATTCCAATGCTTTTTTCGAATCCGACTGGTTCATGGCAATAGTCCCAAGTTCAATATAGGAGCGGGCTATGAATGTACTGTCCTTTACCGAAGCTATAAGCCTGTTGAAACAATCTTTCGCACTTTCATTATCCTCCTTCCTTTCATACGATCTTCCGAGTTCGAAAAGCGCCTCCGAATAGAACGGAGCAGATGGAGAGGCCTTGTCGACATTCGACAAAAGAGCTATTTTACGATTATTGTCATTTTCCAGACCATAGGACATGGCAGCCTGATAATACGGATATATGTCATTCACATTGAAGTAGTCCGCAAGTACGGCATCATATGCCTTCGCGGCGGCACGGTAGTCTCCCTGCGTAAATTGACAGTCCGCAATACGCAGCATGGCCTCTTTCCTGTATTTGACGGAGGCTCCGTCAAGATATGCATCGAACCATTTGACGGCGTTAGGATAATCTCCGGTCTTGAAATGGCAGTATGCTATTCCATAAACTATCAGATAAGACTCAGGAAGTCCGTACAATGCCGATATGTTATACAGTTCGGTATACATGTCCAAAGCTTCCCCGTACTGTTTGTTGCGGTAGTAGGATTCGGCAAGCCAGAATCTGGAAAGCTGGTTGAACATTCCCCGTCTGTCGGAATAATAGGCCGCGGCTTTCAGATATGGTATGGCATCCCGGTATGAACCGCGTTCAACGAGCTGATAGGCCCTGAGATAATTGGCCTTCATGTAATTTGACTTCATATCCGGGTCAAGCTCGTCAATCTGGTCATACGCGGCCACAGCGGCTGCATAATCACGTCCGTGCAAAGCCGCCACCGCCATGTAGCTGTATATCTTGTCTCCCTTCTCGATATCCGGATAGCGTTTCAGATAAGAATTGAATACCGAATAATCGTCATTCAGATCGAACGCCAGCTTCGCATAATTGAAATATGCATCTTCAGCTATATCCGGATCGAAACTGAACATCGAAGCCGCCTGGAAAGCATCCATGGCCGCAACCTTGTTCTTTGTCTGGATATAACTGTATCCGAGATGATAGTTCGCAATCTGTCCCAGCGAATCGGTCCTGTCTGTCATCATCGAGAAATTGTCAATCGCTCCCTGGTAATCCCTGACAGCGTAAAGTACGGAACCGGCATAAAAGTAATCGCTCCTGTTTTTCGGAGAATTCCTGCCGGCATTTAGGTCATAATAATGCCTTGCCTTGTCCGCATCCCCGAGAACAAGATAAGATTCAGACACCATCCTGGCCAGTTTGGCGAACCTGTCCGCCGAAGCTTTCTCTATCTGTTCCGGCCCGTGCTTGATAACATAATCGTAATTCTTCAGCATGAAATGACATTCGACCAGAAAATATTCCGACAATTCCGCAAACCTCCCGTCTTTGGCAGATTTCTCGAACCATGATATCGCCTCCGCAAAATTCTTGTCCGTATAGTTGATATATGCCGCGGCATAGCGTGCAGGAGCCGTATAATCCGAATGTCTGTCATTCTCCATTTCCTCGAAACGTATCAGAGCCCTGTCCATATTTCCGTTTTCAAAATCACAATACGCCTTCTTGAAAAGGAACTCCGGAACCTGACGTCTGTAAAGCTGATGTCTGGAAAGCTGTTCAAACTGTTCAGAAGCCTTGGCATAGCGGTCTTCATCAAAAAGATTCAGAGCATACAGAAACCTCATCTGAGGTATATATCCGGAATACGGAAAATCCCCGATATAATGCTCCAGCATGTTTTCATATCCGTCCGCCTTCATGTTTATGGCACACAAAAGCATATATCCCTGAATATCGACATCCCTGTCAGGCTCAGGAACTCTCTCGAGAACCGCTCTGGCATGATCGAACATTCCCCTCTCATATAGCTTTACAGCCTGTTTCAACTCTTTCCCGCCATCAGTACGGGCTGCCATGTTTCCGGCAGTGAGAATAAGTATCAGTACAGCAGCTGACACAAATTTCAATTTATTCATTACAGGTTATTTTTTACAAAATTAGCTATTTTTTGCGTATATTTGTAGCTTATGAATACAAATTTAGTATGGAAGAACGGAATCCTGTAATATCATTTCGGAACGCCGATATTCTAAACGGTGAAAACAGAGTCATATATGGACTGGACCTGGAAGTCTTCCCCGGAGATTTCGTATATATAGTAGGCAAGGTCGGTACGGGCAAGACATCGATAATAAGGACTATTATAGCTGAAAATCCTCTCGGCAGCGGCAATGCAACTGTCTGCGGATATGATCTTACCTGCATCAAGCCCAAGGAGATTCCTTTTCTCAGAAGGAAGATAGGAGTCGTATTCCAGGACTTCCAGCTCCTCATGGACAGGAACGTGGAGGACAACCTCTCTTTTGTACTTAAAGCTACCGGCTGGAAAGATACCGGAAAGATAACCAGGAGAATCACGGAAGTCTTGAAATCCGTAGGCATGGACAGGAAGTCGCACAAGATGCCTCATCAGCTGTCCGGGGGAGAACAGCAGAGGATAGCCATTGCACGTTCGCTCCTGAACAAGCCTGAAGTTATAATAGCCGACGAACCTACGGGGAACCTGGACAATGAGACTGCCGAAGGAATAATGCAGCTTCTTACCTCGATAAACCGTGAAGAAGGCACTGCGATAGTGATGGTGACGCACAACCAGGCCATATATGAAAAACATAAAGGTCGTGTGATGGTGTGCAAGGATGAAAAATGTACGGAGGCCATATGAAACGTTCTGAGCGCAGGGAACTCTATGCAAATGTCCTGAAGTGGTTTATGGAAAACGTTCCTTCCCCATCTACCGAACTTCACTATGATTCGCCTTTCCATCTGCTGATTGCAGTGATACTTTCCGCACAGTGTACGGACAAGAGGGTGAACATGTATACACCTGATATTTTCAGGCGTTTCCCTGACCCCAAGACACTGGCAGAGGCTTCGTTTGAAGAAGTCTACAGTCTCATCAGCTCAATTTCATTCCCCAACAACAAGGCAAGACATCTTATCGGGATGGCCGCAATGCTATGCGACAGGTTTTCAGGAGAAGTCCCGTCTGATCCGGAAGAATTGACAGAGCTTCCCGGGGTGGGAAGGAAAACGGCCAACGTGATAGCATCCGTCATCTACTCCAAGCCTGTCATTGCCGTAGATACCCATGTTTTCAGGGTATCCGGAAGAATAGGTCTGTCGGACGGAAAGACAGTAAATGCGGTGGAAAAGGAACTGACGGAAAACATTCCGCCGGAAATGAGGGCAGATGCCCACCACTGGCTCATTCTCCACGGACGTTATGTATGCACCGCACGGAAGCCCAAATGCGATAAATGCGGACTGAAGGAATGGTGCAGGGAATACAGAACCTCGAATATCACTATATAAAACAATATCGCCATGATGCATTTCACCCCGGAAAACCTCTTGCTTATCGCCTCTATCATCACGTTCTGCAGCATATTGATCAGCAGGGCGGGAGGACGCTTCGGTATTCCGGCTCTCCTGATGTTCCTGGTTGCCGGAATGCTTTTCGGCTGCGACGGACTCGGAATAATATTCGACAACATACACCAGACACAGTTCGTCGGCATCATAGCATTGTGCATCATACTTTTCACAGGAGGTATAGAAACCAAGATAAAAGATATCAGACCAATACTTAAGCAAGGCATAACCTTGTCCACAGTCGGAGTCATACTTACGACAGTTTTTACCGGAATGTTCATTTACCTGCTGTCGGAATGGGACAAGTTCCCTTTCCAGTTGCCTGTCATAACATGTTTTCTTCTGGCAGCCACAATGTCATCCACCGATTCAGCTGCAGTTTTCAACATTCTGAGAAACAGAGGAGTGAAACTCAAAAACAACCTGCAGCCAACTTTGGAACTGGAAAGCGGAAGCAATGATCCGATGGCCTACATATTGACAATTGTACTGATAGAAATAGCATCCGGAATCACAGGCGACAATGCCGGTACAATTGGGACATGGCCTATCATTCTGAAAGCCGCAAAAGTTTTGCTCCTGCAATTTATCGTCGGAGCATCAGCTGGAGTCCTAATGGGATATGTGACTGTATGGATGCTGAACAAAATAAGACTGAACAATACACCGCTATATACGATAATGCTCCTCTGTCTGGTTTTCTTCACATTCACGATAACAGGTTTCATGAATGGGAACGGCTATCTTGCAGTATACATTGCCGGAATTATAATCGGGAACCACAAGATTGTAAACAGGAAAGAAATATTCTCATTCCTTGACGGCATGACCTGGCTTGTCCAGATTGGAATGTTCCTTACATTGGGACTCCTCGTAGTACCTCACGAGATGATAAGGACCGCACCGGTAGCACTTCTCATAGGTGCTTTCATGATGTTTGCCGGACGTCCCCTGAGCGTATTCCTGTGCCTTGCCCCGTTCAGAAAAGTATCCTTGGCTTCCAGAATTTTCATATCCTGGGTAGGATTGAGAGGGGCTGTTCCGATAATATTCGCGACATATCCCGTAATAGCAGGAATAGAAGGATCAAGTCTGATATTCAACATAGTATTCTTCATAACCCTGCTTTCCCTTATAGTACAGGGCAGTACGATTTCATGGACCGCCAGGAAGCTCCATCTTGACCTTCCTGCCTCAGATGATGAAACGGCATTCGGTATAGAAGTGCCGGAAGAAGCAGGAAAACTGGTAGAAATAACGCTGACCGAAGACTCCCTCCTCCACGGGAATACCCTGAAGGAGCTGAAACTTCCGGAAGGCATGCTGGTCATGATGATAAAGAGAGGCGAACGCTTCATAGTTCCGAACGGAAGCGTGGTCCTGAATGCAGGAGACAGGCTTTTAATTATTTCCGACAATGGCGGGGAAATCTGATTTCGGCAGTTCGGTTTTCCACAGGAAAGACTTTGCCTTACTTCCGGAAAAGTTCAACGACCCTTTCTCCTATCTGCCGTGTGAAGCCGTAAAGGAATCGGCATCGGAAATTTCTGCATATATCGGTTCATCAGATGAGCTGGCAGAAGTTTTCTGTGAAGGAAAAATGCTCGGTGTACTGGTCGTTGAAAAAGACGGAAAGACAGGATACCTTGCCGGTTTTTCAGGAAATGCCGGAGGCAGGAACGTGATGGAAGGTTTCGTTCCTCCGATATTCGACCTGCTGGCCCCTTCGGGAATATTCAAGACTCGGGAATCGGAAATTTCAGCAATGAATGCCGGCATCAGAAAACTTGAAGAATCAGAGGAACTCTCTGCACTTGATTCGAAAATTAATGAAATCCTGCGGGAGGAATCCGACACCATCGCCAAATACAAGGCTTTCATTTCCTCCGAAAAGGAAAAAAGAAAAAGAATCAGGGAAAACGGATGTGACGGAACGGTTCTCGGCCGCCTCGAACAGGAAAGCCGGTTCCAGAAAGCGGAACTTAAACGTATTGTACGGAAATTCAAAGAGTTACTTGAACCAATAATTTCAGAAAGGGAAAAGATTCTTTCTGAAATCTCAAGACTCAAAGAAGAAAGGAGAAAAGCGTCCGATGAACTCCAGAAATGGATATTCGGCCAATTCCGCATCAGAAATTTCGCAGGAGAGACAAAGGACATTAACGCCATTTTCGCCGCCGAAAATCTTGTTCCTCCTGCGGGTACCGGAGAATGTGCGGCACCGAAACTGCTGCAATACGCATTTGAAAACGGATTTCATCCAATCGCGATAGGAGAATTCTGGTTCGGCAGACCATCATCTAATGAAGTGCGCTGCAACGGACGGTTCTATCCATCGTGCACCTCCAAATGCGGTCCACTTCTGAGGTTCATGCTCAAAGGAATGGAATATGACCCTATGGAGCATACATATGAGACAAAAACTGAAGTCTCGGGACCGCACATCGTTTTCGAGGACAGATGGCTGATTGCGGCAAGCAAACCTTCGGGTATGCCTTCAGTTCCGGGGAAAAACGGCTTGAAATCAATGCTTGAATGGCTTTGCGAGCTCAAATCCTCCAAAATATTCAGTGTCCACCGCCTCGACATGGACACTTCCGGAATAATGCTGTTCGCGAAAGACGAAAAAACAGCTGCCGGGCTGAGGAAACAGTTTGAACAAAGATTTGTCATGAAAACTTATCACGCCATGACGGATGATGCCGGCCCATACAACGGATTGGGACCGGGAGACAAAGGACGGATAGAACTTCCGCTATGTCCTGACTATGAAAACAGACCGCGGCAGAAAGTCGACTATAAGTCAGGTTATACCGCGGTAACCGAATATGAAATAGAAGGCATTGAAAACGGTTCCCTGTCAATACGTTTCCATCCCGTGACCGGACGCACCCACCAGCTCCGGATACACTCCGCACATAAGGACGGCATCGGCGTACCGATAAAGGGAGACCGCCTTTACGGAAGTTTGTCACAGGGTTGCAGACTTCATCTCCATGCATCCTCGATAACCTTCATCCATCCTGTCACAGGAAAAAGGACAAAAGTCGAGGATCCATCGAAGCCGTTCTAGAAATCCTTGAATTTTATTCTTACGACATACGTTCCATCCGGGGACTGTCCTTCCTTAAGCAAATACCCTGCGACAAGACTGTACAGTGCGCCATGCCCCGGGGAACCGTAACTTTCGCAAGGAAGCATGAGAGCATAGAAACTGTCTTCATCCGCTCCGAAGAGATTCAGAGCCATGTCTCCGCCCTCGTTCGTCCATCTTATACCCTTTCCAGAATCCGTTCCCAGCACGAAACCGGTATCTTCGGCACCGGGACCGCAGGCATGAAAATATGCATGCGAGGACGTCAGATGCAGATCCATGGGAAGTTTGTAATAATCGGCCGTCATGTATTTCGTGACATCCTCTCCGGCAGCATTGAAGTAATATCTTTCCGGTATCGCCTTGTCGCCGAAATCCACGCGGTATGCGGGAACGGCCCCTCTTTCTTCAAGCCGGCAGAATATGTGACGGCTGTTCTGGGGACGAAGGAAATAAGTATTGCCGGAAGACTGTGATATATTTCCCATTGAAAAAGTACAGTCTTCACGGACAATTCCGCAAGGGACCGGGCCTCCGTCAGGACCGAACCTGTAAAGCATGTCCGTTTTTTCCGAAAAATCCTCCGGAGATGCCGGATATGACGAAAAAGCATAGATTCCATCTTTACCGCACGGGGCGACCGCATCGAAAGGCAGGCCGGAATCCAAACCGGCTGACCTGACATTTCCAGAAAGATCCAGACTGAAGAATTTCACAGAAGGACCTTCCAAAACAATCAGTTCATTGCCGTTCAAGGCAATATCCGATGCCGAAACATATTCACCGGCCGCCCTTCCCTTACGCGTGACATGACCGAACGGCGTTCCATCATGCCCTATGGAAGCCACATTCCCGCCGAAATCCAGAACATGTATGTTCCCGTTTCCGTCAAGCAGGGCTTTCGATATGCCTCCGGCAAGGAACAGACGCTCATCGTCAGCGAGCCTTACGTAGCTCATTTCATCGATAAAAGATGAGAGTTCAGTAACACATTCGGTATTTTCAAGAGGATGGAATGTATGCTCTGCCTCGAACACGTCATCCTTGCCTCCGCATCCGGCTGCAGCCGCAGCTGCAGCGCAGAGACAAAGGAATCTTTTCATTTCATAAATAGATTTTATTTCTCGTCAGGAGCATAAAGATACTGCAACAGCGGAGACGGATACTCGCAGTAATCATCCGGTTCGAAGAACCTTTCCAGTTCAACAGCCGCATTTTCAGGAGAATCCGACGTGTGGACTACATTTTCCTGTGCGCTCACGGCATAATCCCCCCTGATCGTACCCGGCAAAGCCTTGCGTGCATTGGTTGCTCCAGCCATCTCACGCACCACCTTCACAGCTTCGAATCCCTCCCAGCAGCATAATATCACCGGTGCAGCCATCATTGCATCACGAAGCCACGGATAGAACGGTCTGTCGAGCAGATGTGCATAATGTTTTTCCAGGATTTCGGGTGTAAGCTGCTTCATTTTCATCGCAACCAGTTTCAATCCGCGTTTTTCGAATCTGGATATTATCTCACCAACCAGCCCGCGCTGCAAGGCACCGGGCTTCAAAATTACCAAAGTCCTTTCCATAACCGAATCTTTTTATTGTTTAACGAACTGGGCCCTCAGTTTTTCAATCTTGCCGTCGGCATCATTTCCCCTTGCACCGAAATAGAACTTGATTTTAGGCTCCGTTCCGGACGGTCTCACGGAAACGACATCACCCTCCGCATTGAAGAACTGGAGGACATTCGACTTCGGAAGCCCCGTTTCCTCAGGCTTTTCATAATCAACAACCTTTACAACAGGAGAACCGGCCATTTCCTTAGGAGGATTGTTCCTCATGTCCGACATTATCCCGGCAATCTCCGCAACACCGGCCTTGCCCTTGCGGACAAGGGAAGTAAGGGACTCCTTGTAATAACCGAATTCTGAATATATGTCCTGCATGAGCTGGTACAGAGTCTTGCCCTGATCGGCTGCCCACGCTGCACATTCGGCTACCATCGCACATGATATCGGGGCATCCTTGTCCCTGACGAACTGTCCGACATTGAAGCCGTAGCTTTCCTCGCCGCCGCAGATGAACTCACCTGTACCCTCGTTGCGTTTCACTATATCCGCTATATATTTGAAACCGGTAAGGACGTTATATACCTTCACACCGTATTTTTCCGCAATCGCACGGATCAGTTCGGTAGTCACAATCGTCTTGACGACGTATTTCGTCGGGTCGATCTTTCCGAGTTCCGACCAGCGCCTGAGAATATAATATGTAAGCATCGAAGCCGTCTGGTTGCCGGTAAAAATCACAAGCTTTCCGTCATTGTCCCTGACTGCGATACCCAGACGGTCTGCATCGGGATCGGTACCCATGACGATATCCGCGCCTTCCCGGTCGGCAACTTCCATAGCCATGGCAAGGGCGGACGACTCCTCCGGATTAGGCGACATCACGGTTGGGAAATTACCGTCGCTCACATCCTGCGCAGGTACATGATATACCTTTTCGAATCCCAGTCTTTTCAGTATTTCGGGAACGATTCTTACTCCTGACCCGTGGATAGGGGTATAGACTATCTTGAGATCCGCATGTCTGGCGCGGGATTCAGGAGAAAGCATGAGCGTAAGCACGTCGTTCATGTAAGCATTGTCCATTTCATGCCCCATGGATTCTATTCCTCCGCATTCGTCCGCAGATTCGAACTTCACCATTGAAGGATCCGATATTGCATTGACTTCCTCCACGATTTCCTTGTCGACAGGAGAAGTCACCTGGGCCCCGTCCGACCAGAAGACCTTGTACCCGTTATACTCCTTCGGATTATGCGAAGCGGTGATCATTATGCCGGCATTCGCCTTCTTTGCCCTGACTGCATAACTGAGAAGGGCAATAGGACGGAGATTGTCATAAATGAAGACATGTATTCCGTTGGCAGAAAGAACATCTGCGGTTATCTTCGCGAATTCCTTGCTGTTGTTCCTGCTGTCGAACGATATGCAGACTGAAAGCTTTTCTCCAGGATATTTCTTTTTAAGATAGTTCGAGAGTCCCTGGGTCGCCATACCTACAGTATATCTGTTCATCCTGTTGGTTCCGACACCCATTATGCCGCGTAGTCCTCCCGTTCCGAATTCCAGATTGCGGTAAAACGCATCTTCGAATCCTGCGGGATCACTGTTCCTGAGTTCTATTATCTTGCATTTCGTTTCCGGATCATAGTTGCCGTCCAGCCAGCTTTGAGCCACTTGTCTGAAATCCCTTTCCATAAAAATTAAAGTTTATATGATTAGTTTATTGTCATTTTAATGCATAATTACAAAATTAATAATAATATCAAGAGAATATCCACATTTTACATATAAAATTCAAAGAAGCATTTCATTTTTTTGTTTTTGGAAATTTGAGCGTTATTTTTGTTTCCTGTTTTGCGGTTGCATGTAGATTCGG
The DNA here is from genome assembly GCA_949300335.1 of uncultured Bacteroidales bacterium. Classification (GTDB taxonomy): domain Bacteria; phylum Bacteroidota; class Bacteroidia; order Bacteroidales; family UBA932; genus Cryptobacteroides. The sequence goes on from CASGDV010000123.1 coordinate 63,848, forward strand.
GGCAGATTATGGAAGAAACTCTGAAAGAATTCATTCTGGAACATGAAAACGATGACACTGGAAAACTCCTGCTTTCCCGTGACAGATGGCCGTCCATACCTGTGGATCTGGCTGTAAACACAATCGAGGCAAGAAAGAAATTCAGGACAAAGCTGCCCTCATGGTACAGGAATCCTGACCTTATATATCCGTCAAGACTGTCGGCCGAACAATGCAGTTCGGAAGAAACCGCGCTTTACAAGGCGGCCATTGCGGAAAAACTGCTCCGAGAGGTGTTCCGCAGCGGCCGGAAGGATGCCGGACATTCATTGATAGCGGATCTCACCGGAGGGCTGGGGGTTGACAGCTGGGCTTTTTCGGCCAAGGCCGACAAGGTGCTGTACAATGAAATGAACAGCGAACTTGCATCTCATGTGTGCAAGAATTTCAGAAAGCTCGGAATAAAAAACGTCATGTTCACGAATTTTGAAATATGCCCCGAGGATGAACTTGACGGCAAAGATGGGGTATCTTCGATAAACGGGCTCCTTCAAGGCCAAAAGGCCGGTATAATATACCTGGACCCGGCCAGACGGAACAGGGAGGGGAAAAAGGTATTTCTCCTGGAAGACTGCAGTCCGGACATAGTCCGGCTTAAGGACGAACTGACACGTTCGGCAGAATTCGTGATGGTCAAACTGTCCCCGATGGCAGACATTGCCATGGTAGCAGGACGGCTCGGATGCTGCAGGGAATTCCATGTCGTAAGTTCGGGCGGAGAATGCAAGGAAGTGATTGCCGTACTCCAGGAAGGATGGGACCAAGGATACTGCATGCACTGCCATGAATCGGGAAACACTTTTTCATTCACGTATGAAGAAGAAAAGAAGAGCGTTCCGTATTATCTGGAAAACATTGATGACGCAGGGAATTTCCCTTACCTGTTCGAGCCGGGCAAATCGTTGTCCAAGGCCGGTGCCTTCAATCTCGTTTCGGAAAGATTCGGGATGGTCAAGGCCGGCAGGTCAACCCATCTGTATCTTGCGGACAGGACTGCCGCCGTCACGGCCTCACCTTACGGAAAGACATTCCGCATCATTGAGATACATCCCATGAACAACCGGACCATGAAAGATCTCGGCAAACGTTTCCCGAAATCGGAAGTCACGGCAAGAAATCTTCCGCTCGGAAGCGATGCGCTAAGAAAAAAAATATGTGCGTCATCGGGAGACGACGCACATATTTTCGGCCTCAGATTCGACATGGGCGGAAAATCGGAAAACATGCTTCTGGTATGCCGCCCGGAAAGCCTCAGTTCTTCAGATACCTGAGCCAGAATTCCCGGTTCGCCTCTCTGAAGTGTTCGCCCTGATAGCCTCCGTATCCATGCATGCCGTCCGGGTATATCATGAATTCGAATTTCTTGCATCCACGGTGCATCCTGTCTATCAGCTGGAGCGTGTTCTGGAAATGCACATTGTCATCTCCGGTTCCGTGGGTAAGCTTCAGCATCACCGGCTCTACATAACAATCATCCGATTTGCCGCCATCTTCTGTTCTGCCGTATTCCACAGGATATCCGTCGACATATTCCAGAACCCTTGACTTTGCATATCCTTCCGGATTGTTTTGCGGGGTATCCATGTATCTTTCCGTATAATGCGAATCATACAAAGCCCAGTCATATACGCCTCCCCCGGCAATGCCGTAATGATAACTGTCGGGAGCCGTCATCAGAAGAAGGGACGTCATTGTCCCGCCGAAGGAGAATCCCTCGACACCGATCTTTTCAGGAATAACGTAAGGAAGCGATTTCAGATAGTCGGCCCATGCGATGAAATCCTGAACCTCATGGACCGACAGCTGCCTGTATATCATGTCAAGGCCTGCGCGTCCGTTATGGCCCGATGCCCTGCAGTCCACTATCATTTCTATGATTCCGTTATCCGACCACCACTGGTTGGATTCCGACGGCATTGTCCACCGGTCCCTCACCATAGGCGCATCCGGACCGCCGTAAAGGTCAACATGGACAGGATATCTTGAAGAAGGGTCGAAACCCACAGGCAGGACCATGATGCCAGGAAGCCTGAATCCGTCATCGGTAGTGATATATACAAGTTGACCCAAAGCATATTTGTCTGCTGAGAAATCCGGTCCTTTCTGGTCGGCGACAACGAATCCTTTCATCGGATTTTCCTTTTCATGTTTTACTCTGCCTATACCCTTTCCGTCGGTCCTGAACACCGCCACCCTGACAGGCTCGCGGAGATTCGAATATGAGGCGGCGAAATATTTTCCGTCAGGAGAAAATGAAACGTTCTGCACGTAATATGAAGGATCAGTGAGAGGCTTCACGCTACGGTCACTGCCGGCGGCATAAAGGACTTCACGCTCCGCTCCGTCACGTTTCGCGGTAAAGTACACGAGGGATTTCTTCTCGTCGACCCGCTTGATGGAAACAGCCCAGTTCTTTCCTTCCGTAAGCCGCCTGAAATCATTTCCGTCATAAGACAGGAAATATATCTGCTCCCACCCTGTTTCAAAGCGTCTGGCCATATAGAGGCCTTTGTCCGTAAAGACAACCTGATTTATCCAGTCGAGCCATGTTTCGCTGGTCTCCCTGTATATGTGCTTCTTCGACCCGTCCGTCACGTCCACGCTGTAGAGGTCAAGGGTATTCTGCAGTCTGGGCATGCGGGCAATGAAAAACTCCTTGCTGTCCGGTCCCCAGAAAGGTATTCCGAAATACTGGTCTTCACCGGAATCGAAATCGGCCCATACTATACCGGCCTTTTCCTTCTCGAATGCGGAACCTACATCGGCTATGCCTATGCTGACCCTGGGATTGGTCTCCCCCGCCTTCGGATATCTCGTGTTCCTCAGCTCGCCGTCCTGCCCGAAAGGAGAGTAGATCGGAAACAATGGGACCATGGTATTGTCAAATCGGTAGAAACCGATTTTTCTGCTGTCCGGAGACCACCAGAAAGCCCTGTATCTTGAAGAACGGCCGAGTATCTCCTCATAATAGACCCATGATGCGTAACCGTTGAGGATAAGGTCCGTGCCGTCATAAGTGATACGTCTTTCTGCTCCGGTAGCGATATCTGCCACATAAAGGTCATTTTCCCTTGTGAATGCAAGCATGGTCGAATCCGGTGAATATGTAAGATTGACCGCACCGTCGGGCTTCAATGGAAAATCGGTGAATTTTTCAGGTGCGGACACTCCGGAAATCCGTTTTCCCGTCGCAGCATTGAAAACGAAAGCCGATGAATCCTCATATGTGCCGTCATATGAAAAGATTATCTCTTCCTTCCCCGTCCATTTCCATGATGAAGGTATCCTGCAGAATTCTTCTGCCTTCATACCTGCATACGGAGCAGACACCGCCACCGCTGCGACAATGATTGTCAAGACATTTTTAAACATATGTTACGATATTTTTAAGGAAACATTCATCCTTGAAATTCACGAAATACAACCTGTCTACAGCCCTTGTAATGGCGGTATACAGCCATTTCAGGTCATCCGTCTCGAGTTCGTCCTTCCAGAAAGGGTTGTCGATGAAGACACACTTCCACTGGCCGCCCTGGGATTTATGGCATGTTATGGCATTCGCATACTTTAGCTGCAATGCATTGTAATACCTGTCTTCACGTATCGCCTCATACCGTTTCCTCTTGTTCGCTATATGCGAATAATCCTCATTTACACCTGCATACAACATATTCTGCTGATCATAGGTAAGTGATGCACTTTCCGAATCCAGCGTATCAAGTATCACCTTGGCACTTATTTCCTGATCATCATAGTCCGGAAGGCTCAGACGGGCATCCGCAAAATGAAATCCGTACCTTTCCTCAAAGTTCGAAATCTTCCGGAGCTTGGCGATATCCCCATTGGCGATATAATCGAGTCCTTCAACCTTTTCAAGAAACTGATAGCAGTTCTTGACTATCATGAGCTTGTCATCACGGACAAGTCTTTCTTCCTTGTATTGTACCGCCGACCTTATTCCCATATTGTATTTGTTGGCCCGTTTGTTCGAACGGCACAATACAATCGTTTCGTCCTCGCCATATGATGAATAGGCATCGGAAAGAGTTTCGATGAGTTCGCTTCCGTCTATCCGCTTCACATCATCATATCCGGAGATATCCAGTCCGAGATCTGATAACCTCAACGGACCGTGCTCCCATGAGATTCCATTCTGAAATGCCGAAATCATGTTCCTTACTGTCGTAGCATTATGCAGAATCCCGGATTCCTTCTGCTGACGGACAACGGTTGTCAGTTCGGAATAGTCACGGACACCGAAGACCGACATGTAGTCGGGAGACAAGGCCGGACTGGCATCAAGCCCTACAGGCGGGAGCTGTGCTGAATCTCCCATCAGGATTAGCTTGCAGTTCCTTCCGCGCCTTACAAAATTCACAAGATCATCAAGAAGATTTCCAGTACCGAACCACGAGGTGCTCTGCGATGCTTGAGTTTCTATACCTATCAGGGAAACTTCGTCTACTATGAACAAAGCATCCTTTTCCTTGTTCGGAGCTATCGAGAACTCTCCGGTCCCGTCATTGGTGACAGTATTCTGTCTGTATATGCATTTATGGACAGTCATTGCAGGCATACCGGCATAGGAAGAGAATACTTTCGCGGCTCGTCCGGTAGGAGCAAGCAGGACACATTTAATGTCCAGCCCTTTCAGAAAGGAAATTACGGCAGACAAGGCTGTTGTCTTTCCCGTACCGGCATATCCGTTCACTACCATTATATCCTCATCGCCTGACAGGAATTCCGAAATCTTTTTCAGCAGTGCATCCTGGCATGAGGTCGGAGCATATCCCAGTCCGGAAAGAAAGCCGGAATACATGTAATCAGAAGTTCCCATTATCTTTTCCTGTGGAACAACATCGAGAATACTATGAATATAGGGAATATTTCGACACGTCCCAATATCATTTCCACCGAATATATAATCTTGGCGAAAAACGGCTGGGATGAATAATTTCCCATGGTTCCCAGGGAATCCAGTCCGGGCCCGACATTTCCAAGGGAAGCGATGGAGCCGGAAAAAGCTTCTTCCACATCGACACCGACAGCCATGAGCAATATGGTCGAAACGAACAGTATCAAGCCATACAGTACTATATACAGCAGCACGGATATCACCACGGAATCCGGGAGCTGATGATTGTCCAGACGGACCTGGCATACCGATGACGGATGCAAACGTTTCTGTATAGAATTCGAAATGGCCTTGAAGGATATGCAGAGCCTGTCGGCCTTCACTCCTCCGGCCGTAGAACCGGAACAGCCGCACTGGAATGCAGCGAACATGAGGACTATTCCGGAGAAAAAGGGCCAGGATGCATTGTCCGCTTGTCCGAACCCTGTCGTCGTTATGAAACTTACTACCTGGAACGTCGCATCCCGTGCCGCTTTCCACCACTCCTTGTATCCTCCCTGGGTCATCAGGTTGATTATTATGAGTACCGACATTACTGCGATGGAACCCAGATAATATTTGACCACATCGGTTTTCAGAGGTTTCAGGGAATGCCTTACAAGCAATGTAAAAATTGTCCCGAAATGCATGGCGGACAATGTCATGAACACCATGAGAATCAGTTCTATCCAGAATGAATCATAATATGCCACGGAAAGATTCCTTGTACTGAAGCCTCCTGTCGCTACCGTACTGAATGAATGGTTTACCGCATCATAAAGCGACATCCCTGCCAGACATAAAAAGAAAGTTTCCACAATGGCAAGACCGGTATAGACGCCTGCGATGATGAAGACCGTCTTGCTCGACTTGTAACGGTAGCCTTCCCTTGAAAGTGACGATAATTCTATATTCGTGAGCCTTAGTCTGAAAGGAGCGGTATCAGGCATGACAAGAAGCAGGAAGACAACGACACCCAACCCACCGATGAAATGCGTGGACGACCTCCAGAACAGAAGACTTCTCGGCAGAGCCTCGACATCGGTCAATATGGTCGATCCGGTGGTCGTGTAACCGGAAACACTTTCGAACCATGCGTTGACCAGAGAAAACTCCCCTCCCCACAGGACATACGGAAGCATTCCGAAAACAAAGGAAAGCATCCATGAAAGCACGATTATCAGAAACCCGTCCTGCAGCGATATGGAAGCATTTGTCCTGACGAATATGAACGGGAAAGATCCGACGATGAGAGTTATTATGAAACTTATGGCCAAAGGTCCGAATGCGGAATCCATGCCGTCCATGATGGAAACCACCAGTGACAGAAACATGAAAAGGGCGCTTACCAGAAGGGCAAGTCCGACATTTCTCGATATTACCTTTACATCCATTAGTTTACTTTGTTTGAGGTATTCATGAAGTTTCTCCTTTCCTTCAACCTCTTCCTGAGTTCGATATTTTCCTCGACAAGTTCGGAAAGCTCGCCATTGAGCGCAATGAATTCATCATCTCCGTCGAACTCATATGAATATTTCCTGCCGTACTGCCTGTATTCGCCGAGTTTGAACAGCATTTTTTTCAGAGGCTTGACATAATAGACTAGCAGATAGAACATCAGGAGCAGGAGAAGCGCCAGTCCGGCACCCACGGTAACGACGCCAGGAATGATGCTCCTGTAATATCCCTGCTGGAAGGTCTGGGAATTTTCCTTGAGGTCGGAATAAATCACATGATTCAGCTTCCCAATATAGTCCTTGAACACCTGATAGCTTGGCTGCAATCTTTCAAAATACCATTCCCTGGAATTGATAAAATCCGAAACCAGTACATTTTTCAGTTCAAGTGAAGTAAGCATATATGCCGTGTATGAATATATTACGGAATCGGCCATAGGCAGATTCATTGAGGACAGAGGCCTGCTTATGCTGTCGCATCTGTCTATATAGCCTTTCTGGTCGAGACTGAGAAATTTTTCCGCATCGGCAGAACCCATCAGTTCCAGAATCTGCGTATTGTATTCGTCACAGTTCGAGACAAGACGCTGCGACTCGTTGATACTGTTGATATTGGACGCTATGAGATCGGATATATAGTCGCTCATGCGTCTGTACTCTATCACGGAAATCACGCTGGACAACACCAGTATGGCAGCGATTGACATCAGGCTTGCCACCAGCTTGTTGGTTATTCCGGATTTACGGTTTCTGATATTCTTGAAAAACTTCGCAACCATTTCAAACTAAACCTACGAACAGCAAAGATAGCGAATAAGTGAGAACAAAGGCAAATTTTTTATTTGACTTTGTCAAACGGACAATTTCAATCACCGCTACTGGTCTTCCGGCTTCAGTGACGGGAGACTGATACCGAATTTGACAGAGAGCAGTCTCACTATGATTACGGCAAGAGCCGAAATAACCTGGACAAAGACCTGCGGAAGCTCCATGAGAAGGCAAAGATAATATACAATTCCGCCGCATACACATGCTACAGCATATATATCCTTTCTGAATATCAAGGGAACTTCATTTATGAATATGTCCCTGAACATTCCTCCTGCCGCCCCGGTTATCGCTCCCATAATTATATTGACCCATACCGGAAAACCTGCGGCTATGCTGCATTCCACTCCGACTACAGTGAACAATCCTATTCCTATAGCATCGAAAATGAAGAATGTATTGTCCAGTCTGACAACATATTTTCTGAAAATTATCACAAACAGCAATGCCAGCCCGGTAATTATGACATATGACGGCTGTCCCATCCAGAAAGGAGTCACATCCAGCATCAAGTCCCTTAGGGTTCCTCCCCCGACAGCTGTGACGAACCCTACCACATAAGCTCCGAACAGGTCGAAATTCTTTGCAGCGGCAAGCCTGACTCCGCTGATTGCAAAAGCAAACGTACCGAAATAATCGATTACTGTGATGAAATCCATTTTACAATCTGTAATTCAAGGCGCAAAAATATAAAATATTTTGAGTACTTTTGCGAGTTCTATAGATATATTACATGGACAACCGTACAAGACAGCAGCTCATCGAATGGGCGGAAAAATACAATGACCCCGTATACTTTCAGGAAGATCCGATAATTTTTCCCGGAAAATTCGCCGAGGGATACGGGAAAGGCCTGTTTTCGAAAGCGGATGTGGAGATTGCAGCAGTTTTTGCAGCTCATCTCGCATGGGGAAGACGGTCTATGATAGTCAGGGACTGCGGTAGATTGTTCGATGAAATGAACTGGTCCCCGTACGGATACATAATGAACGGGGAATACAGGAATGACCGGACCAGCCTCCACAGAACTGTGAAATGGTCCGACTTCGCCATGATATGCGGCAGACTTAAGGATATGTACAGCGCGAGACAGTCGATGGAAGGCATGAGCGTTAGCGAAATCCGGGGCAGCATATTCGGAAGCAAGGATGATCCCGTGGCCCCCAACAAGAAAATAAACATGATGAGAAGATGGCTTGTAAGAGATGACGGGAAAGTGGATTTGGGGATATGGAAGGAAACTTCTGCGGCAGACCTGCTCATACCGCTCGATGTCCATGTTCATGCCACCGCCACGGCCATGGGTCTGACAGAAAGAAAAGCCAAAGACATGAAGACAGTCCTGGAAATAACGGATGTCTTCAACGATATTTTCCCCGGAGATCCGTGCAAGGGAGACTATGCATTGTTCGGATACGGAGTTACACATTGAATAAAATATGAGATATGCCTAATCTATACATCGTGTCTGGATGCAACGGGGCCGGAAAGACTACGGCATCCTATACCCTGCTTCCCGAAATGCTGGAATGCAGCCAGTTCGTGAATTCCGACGAGTTCGCCAAGGGTCTGTCACCATTCAGTCCCGAATCGGCATCGATACAGGCCAGCAGGCTCATGCTGCTGAAGATAAGATACCTTTTCCAGAGAAAAAAAGACTTCAGCATCGAGACGACTCTGGCGACCAGAACCCTGAAAAAGATGGTAAGCATTGCCCAGAGCGAAGGCTACAGTGTCACAATCCTGTATTTCTGGCTCGATTCGCCGGACCTCGCCGTCAAGAGAGTCAAGGCAAGGGTGGCCGCAGGGGGGCACAATATACCCGAAGAAACTATCAGGCGCAGATACCAGGTCGGTGTGGAATACTTTTTCAAGGAATATATTCCCCTGTGCGACAGATGGATTCTGGCAGACAATTCCAAAGTTCCGTTCCGTGTAATCGCGGAAGGAAGCAGGAACGATATAATCAAAATCAGGGATGAAGAGACTTTCATAAGGATAAAAGCCATGGCATATGGCGACACGATTTGATTCAACACAGATGACAGAAAACAGATTTACGGATATTTTCAATGTAACGGTACCGGATCTTGAAAGGCTTGTCGCAGCGGCACTGTCCCGCGGAGGAGATTATTCGGACCTGTATTTCGAATATTCATCATACGGAGAACTCCTGCTCCGTGACGGAGCCGTCACTTCAGGAGGCTTCCATGTCGACTATGGAGTGGGAATCAGGGTTCTCAAAGGAGAAAAAACGGGATATGCATATTCCGAAAGCACGGCCATGAAAGACATGCTGGCCGCGGCGCAGACTGCGGCAATAATAGCAGGAAGCTGTACTGCAAAGGAAGTCCCTCCGGTACGGGTTTCAAGACCTGCATCACCGGATTTCTACGGTATGAAGGAAAGTTGGAACAATGTTCCGGCAAGCCGTTTTCTCCCGTTTCTGAAAGATTTGGAAAACAGGATTTATTCCAAAGACCAGAGGGTGGTAAAAGTGCTCGCCCGCCTGTCATACTCGGAAAGTGAAATCATGATGTTCAACTCTTACGGAGAACTGACATGCGACTCCAGACCGATGGGAAACGTAAGTGTCTCAGTCATTATGAATGAAAACGGCAACACTGAAAACAAATCAGTTTCCAGAAGTTTCAGGATGGGAGCCGAAATGATTTCGGGAGAACTCGCAGACGAGCTTGCGTCCGAAGCCGTTTCAGGAATGGATGAAAGATTCAGGGCGGGAAGGCCGGAAGGAGGCATAATGCCGGTAGTAATGGGAGCAGGTGCATCAGGGATACTGCTGCATGAAGCGATGGGACATGCATTCGAAGCCGATTTCAACAGAAAGGGGCAGTCGGTATTTTCGGACAGGATGGGACAGAAGATATGCAACGAGTCAATCAGCATAGTGGATGACGGGACACTGTACGGGAACAGGGGTTCATGCAATTTCGATGACGAAGGAATCCCCGGACAGAAAACATATATGGTACGGAACGGAATACTCGCATCCTACCTCCATGACAGAATCAGTGCGAAATGGTTCGGCACATCCCCTACAGGGAACGGAAGGAGGGAATCGTTCCGTTTCAATCCGATACCGAGAATGAGGTCTACCTATATGGAAAACGGCCCGGAAGATCCTAAAGACATAATAGCCTCCGTGCAAAAGGGAATATATGTCGATGAATTTTCAAACGGGCAGGTAAAGATCGGCGAAGGGGATTTCACCTTTTATGTAAAAAGCGGCTTTCTCATAGAGAACGGCAGGCTTGGAGATCCGATCAAGGACATAAACATCATCGGGAACGGTCCGAAGGCACTGTCCGACATAATCGCCGTCGGGAACGACCTGAAAATAGACAATGGAATATGGACATGCGGGAAAGGACAAAGCGCTCCCGTAACATGCGGTATACCGACTGTCCTTGTAAGAAGCCTTACAGTTGGAGGTTCTGCCGGTGAATAACTGATTTGATAAAGACAGACAATGATGAATTCAGGAATTATCAGCGAGGAAGACAAGAGAAAGGCGGGCCTGTTCATGGCTTCCGCCCTGGAACAAGGTGCGGACATGGCAAGGATATCGTTGTCCAAAAGTATTCTGGACAGTTTTTCGTTTTTGAACGGAGAACTGGACAAGGTTTCGCATTCTGCGGACTGTTCCGTTTTCATCCATCTGTTCGTGGAAGGCAGATACGGAACATTCTCCACGAACAGACTGGAGGAAAGCAGTATCGGAGATTTCATTGGCAGGGCTATCGAAACGACCCGGATGCTTGCTGAAGACAGATGCCGGACTCTTGCGGACATTTCAAGAACTGCCGCAAATGCAAGGACCGGCACCGAACTCGGGTTGTGCGACGAAAGCTACTTTTCTCTGGACTCCTCCGACAGACTCAGGAAAGCCATGTCCGGATGCGGTTTCAATAAAATGAAAAACACGGATTCATATAAAGTCATATCCGAGGAATTCGAATATTCCGACTCGATAGATGACAATTATCTGATAGACTCCAACGGATTCGAGGGAAGACATGTGGAAACCTCTTTCGCCGTTTGCTCTGAAACAACCGTTTCAGATTCCGGCGGTCTTAAATACAGCGGTTACTGGTGGGATTCCTCCCCGTTCCTCAACAATCTGGATATATCGGACTGTTCTGAAACATCGCTCAGGAGGGCTGCCGCCTGCATGAATCCTCAAAAGAGAAGGAGCGGCAAATACAATATGGTAGTTGACTGCAGTGTAAGTTCCAGGCTCATAGCTCCAGTAATCACCGCGCTTGGGGCCGGGAACATCCAGCAGAAGAATTCGTTCCTGTCGGAAAGCCTTGGCAGGAAAGTCTTTTCGGAAAAACTTACCGTCACCGACAGGGCTACAGATTTCGGGAAACCCGGTTCCAGACTCTTCGACACAGAAGGTGTCGCTACCTCAGAAAGGAAAGTCATTGAAAAAGGAACCGTCAGGATGTTTTTCGTAAATACCTACATGTCGAACAAGACGGGAATGGCACCGACGGTCGAAGGCATATCCCGTCCGGTAGTGGAAGAATCCCAAAATTTGAAATCAGATGGGAAAAGAGTATCTTTGCGGGATTTGATGCGCCATTGCAGGAACGGAATACTGGTTACCGGTTTCAACGGAGGGAACTGCAACTCGTCCACCGGCAATTTTTCCTACGGCATTGAAGGTTTCGCTTTCCGCGATGGAAAAATCACACATCCGGTAAAGGAAATGGTGATTACCGGAAACATGCTGGAACTTTGGAACAGCCTCGAAGCTGCAGGAGGTGACGCCAGGTCCTGTACCAGATGGCAGATTCCGTCCCTGGCATTCAGGAATGTGGATTTCAGCGCATGAAACGGATTATTGTTTAAATTTAATGAAATATGAATATCAATCAGAACAAAGTAGTGGAACTCTGCTATGAACTTGAGGTCGACGGAGAAATTGTCGACAGGACTACCAGGGAAAAGCCTCTGGATTTCATACAGGGAACAGGTTCCCTGCTGAAAAAATTTGAAGAAAACATCGAAGGACTGACTGCAGGAAGCAGATTTTCGTTCACACTCACTCCCGAAGAAGGGTATGGGGAAGTCGATCCGGACAGGATTATAGAATTGCCGAAACAGGCTTTTGAAGTCAACGGGGAAATCAGGGAAGACCTTCTGGTTCCAGGCAACACCATTCCGATGATGAACAACATGGGAGGCGTCATTCCCGGAAAGATTCTCGAAGTCAGCGAGACTTCCGTACGGATGGATCTCAACTCCCCTATGGCAGGCAAGACATTGAATTTCAGCGGGGAGATTCTCACTGTCCGCGAAGCTACGGAAAAGGAACTGAAGGAAGGACTTCACGGCGAATATGTACACACCTGCTGCTGCGGGCATGACCACGATCATGACGGATGCTGCGGTGACAATGAAGGGGGATGCTGCGGAGGCAGCCATGACGGTTGCGGCGGATGCCATTAACGGGAATCAGGTAAAATGTGGCTGGTTCTGGCATTCACGTCCGCAGCTCTGCTCGGCTTCTATGACGCATCGAAAAAGACAGCACTGAAAGACAACGCGGTTCTTCCGGTGCTGCTTTTGAATACGGTGTTCTGTACTTTGATTTTTTCACCATTCATAATCGACAGTCTGAACGGGAACCGGTGGTTCGGAGCATCGGTTTCCATCCCAACGGCAAAAGCCCATGCTCTGGTATTCATAAAGGCCGTGATGGTCCTTACATCATGGATTTTCGGATATTTCGGAATCAAGTATCTTCCATTGACCATAGTCGGACCGATAAACGCGACCCGTCCCGTACTTGTACTGGTAGGAGCAATGCTGATATTCGGAGAAAGGCTGAACTGGAGCCAGTGGACCGGAGTCATACTTTCTGTAATATCGCTGTTCCTGCTGAGCATTTCCAGCAAAAAGGAAAAAATTGACTTCACGCATAACAAATGGATAGCCTTCGTTGCCATGGCTGCTGTCACAGGTGCAGTCTGCGGTCTTTATGACAAATACATAATGGGGCATCTCAATCCGATGTTCGTACAGGGATGGTATAATTTTTATCAGATGCTGCTTATGTGCCTTATATGCTCTGTGCTGTGGTATCCTTCCCGGAAAAAGACAACCCCTTTTCACTGGAGCTGGGCGATACCGCTCATTTCCATCTTCCTCTCCGCTGCCGATTTCGCATATCTTTCCGCTCTCGGGATGCAGGACGCGATGGTTTCGGTCATATCGCTTGTCAGGAGAAGTTCCGTGATAATTTCGTTCACATGCGGAGTCTTCCTGTTCAGGGAGCATAATCTGAAGGCAAAGGCGGCCGATCTGCTTCTGATCATTATCGGTATGATTTTCATATATTTCGGCTCGAGACAAGTATGAACTAAGGAGCATATTGCTAATATTGCCATAAAATACTAAATTTGCGAATTCGGTAAATCAATTATCCATTGAGAATGAAGACTGCTGTTGTCATACTGAACTGGAACGGGAAAAATTACCTTGAAAGATTTCTTCCTGGTCTGACCGGTTCGATACAACTGTTCAATTCAAGGCATGACAAGGAAAGTCATGCGGGACTTATAATAGCCGACAATGCGTCATCGGACGGCTCCGTGGAGATGCTGTCGGAAAAATTTCCGGAAATACCGGTAATCAGGTTTGACAGGAACTACGGTTTCACCGGAGGATACAACAGGGCCCTTGAAAAAATAGAGGCCATGTATTATGTTCTCCTCAATTCCGACATCGAAGTCACTGAAGAATGGCTGGATCCGCTTGTCGAATGGATGGACTCGCATCCTCTGTGCGGAGCCTGTGCGCCAAAGCTCCACAGCTGGCATGACTGGGACATGTTCGAATATGCCGGAGCGGCCGGAGGCATAATAGACAAATACGGATATACTTTCTGCAGGGGAAGGATAATGGGGATGGTTGAAAAGGATTACGGACAATATGATGAAAGGGCTCGGGTATTCTGGGCTACCGGAGCATGTCTTGTGGTAAGGGCAGAACTCTTCAGGAGGCTGGGCGGACTTGATGAAAGGTTTTTTGCCCACATGGAGGAAATAGACCTGTGCTGGAGACTCCAGCTGGAAGGATATCATGTCAATATCATACCAGAATCGACTGTATACCATGTCGGCGGCGGAAGCCTTCCAAACGGGTCACCGAAAAAAGTGTTCTTCAACCACAGGAACAATCTGCTTATGCTCCGCAACAATCTTGCAAAGACATGCGCCCTCCAGTATTTCAATGAAGTAGAGGAAGACATTGGAAACGCGGCAGAATACGGCATAAGGAAAAGCCGTAAACTGATCGGGACACGAATGGCAATGGACAGATTGTCTGCCATAATATACCTTTTCACATTCAAGCCGGGCTATTTCAAGGCTGTACTGAAGGCTCATTCCGAATTCAGGGCACTTGCAAGGGAACCAGAAAAAAAGGAAATAGAGCAATGGCTTGAAGATAAAGGCAGGATAGCAGACATAAACGGGCTGTATGACAAATGGCTCATACCGAAAGTTCTCCTGTATGGGAAGCGCATTTTCAGAATTGTGAATATAAATTTTAATTATGACATCTGAAAAAGGAATCCGATTTGAAGCACGGATTTTCCGACAATAATATTTTCTGACAACATAAGTTTTCTGACAACATGAAGATTATCATCGCCGGAGCCGGAGAAGTAGGTTCTCATCTTGCAAAGATGCTCAGCAGTGAATCAAACGATATCACGGTAATAGACAGTGACATGGACAGGCTTGAATCCCTGGCCACCAACACCGACATCATTACCGTATGGGGAAATCCATCATCGATTGCCGTACTGAAGGATGCCGGAGTCGAAAGCGCAGACCTTTTCATTGCCGTAAATCCATCGTCATCCCAGGATGTCAATGTAGTAAGCGCCCTGCTGGCAAAAAAACTGGGCAGCAAGAAAGTTACGGCAAGGATAAACAATGAAGAATATCTTTCATATGAAAACAAGTTCCTGTTTACGGAAATGGGTATAGACCTTCTCTTTTATCCGGAGAAGATAGCATCCACTGAAATAGTCGACCTTCTGAAAAGGACTGCTTCTACAGACTCCATAGATTTCGCCAGAGGGAAACTGCAGATGGCGGTTTTCCGGCTGGAGGATGACTCCCCTATCATAGACTGCAAGCTTGCCGAATTCAGCAGTATCGCTTCTGCAGACAATCTCCAGTTCAGGGTGGTTGCAATTTCCCGGAACAACGAGACCATTATCCCAAATTCTGACACCAGATTCAAATATCATGACCTCGTTTTCATCATTTCAAAAAGGGACGTATTCGACAAGCTTCTGAGATACATCGGGAAAAGCAACATCGAAGTGAACAAACTGATGATTCTTGGCGGAGGCCCTATCGGGGAGATGGTTGCCAAACAACTGTCCAAACAGATAGATGTTATAAAAATCATCGAACAGAACAAGGAAAAATGCCTTGAACTTTCCGAGAAACTCAGCAACAACGTCATAGTAGTCAACGGAGACGGCAGGAATACCGATCTTCTGATAGAGGAATCCCTCAAGGAATACGATGCATTCGTGGCCGTGACTAACAGCACGGAAACCAATATTCTGGCTTGTGTTGCGGCAAAAAGGGTCGGAGTAAGCAGGACAATAGCGGAAGTCGAGAACATCGAATACATAAAACTGGCCGAAAGCATGGGAGTGGATGCCGTAATCAACAAAAAACTGATTACAGCAGGACGCATCTTCAAATTTACACTCAGCAACAAGGTCAGATTCATAAAATATATGAGCGGGACCAATGCGGAAATGCTGGAATTCGTCGTAGCTCCGAACAGCAAGATTACAAAAGGCAAGCTCAAGAACCTCTCCTTCCCGAACGATGCGATAATAGGAGGCATAATCAGAGGAAACGAATCTTTCATTGCAGTGGGCGACTCGGAAATCAAGGCTTATGACAGAGTCGCGGTGTTCGCACTTCCACACGCAGTGAAGGAGGTAGACAAGTTCTTCAGATAATATAAGGCAAAGAAAATCTTCAGACATAAGACTATGGCGAGTTATCTCCAGATAGAAAACATATCGAAATCATACGGTCCTAAAATCCTGTTCGAGCACATCGGCTTCAATATCAACGAAGGTGACAAAATTGCCCTTATCGCGCCGAACGGTACAGGCAAGACCTCGCTCATGAGGATACTTGCCGGCAAGGACAAGTCCGATTCCGGAGGCAAGATTACATTTCTGAAAGACATAAGGATAGCTTTTCTTGAGCAGGAATATGACTATGACGGAGATAACAGCATATTCCAGCAGATAATGCTCCATAATTCCTCATACATCAAGACATTGGATCAGGAGCATGTTTGGGACTATGAAAGAAAAGTCAGGGAACTCCTGACAAATTTCAATCTTCCGGACTGCTCCCAGAAAATGAAGGAACTTTCGGGAGGAGAGATAAAGAGAGTCGCCATTGCCGAAATGCTGTCCTCGGATGCGGACTTCTACATAATGGACGAGCCGACGAATCATCTGGACATAGATGCCATTGAATATCTGGAATCATACCTGAAACGTTCCCGATGTACATTGTTCATGGTCACGCACGACCGGTATTTCCTTGACAGCGTCTGCAATACAATAATGGAAATGGACCGCGGACAGATTTTCATCTACAAAGGGAATTATCAGAATTATCTTGAGAAACGGGAGGAGCGCATAGCGAACTACAATGCTGAAACCGACAAGGTTAGAAATATACTCAGGCGCGAACTGGAATGGATCAGAAGCACTCCGCAGGCCCGGACAGGGAAAGCCAGATACAGGATTAACGCATTCTATGACCTGAAAGACAGGGCATCGCAGGAATATTCCGCCAAACAGATATCCATGAGCGATGTCAGGAACAAGGGGACAAGGCTCGGAACAAAAATCATCAACTGCAGGCATCTTTCATTCCGTTACGGAGAAAAATGCTACATAGACGATTTCACTTATAATTTCCAGAGATATGAGAAGGTCGGAATAGTAGGACGCAACGGCGCAGGTAAAAGTACGTTCATCAACATACTTACCGGCAGCTATACCCCCGACATGGTATGCACCGACCCGTCGGAATACCGGGATGGAGATACGAGAGGACTGCTAACCGGTACGGTAGAGCGCGGAGAATCCCTCAACATAGGATATTATCATCAGAGCGGCATGACATTCAATCCGGACGATACTGTTCTGGACATAGTGAACGACACATATCTCCTGAACAAATTTCTGTTTCCGCACGATATGCTGAACAACAGAATAGAAAAATTGAGCGGAGGAGAGAAGCGGAGACTGTATCTGCTGACCATTCTCATGAAAAAGCCTAATCTGCTGATTCTTGACGAGCCTACCAATGACCTTGACATTGTCACGCTCAACATTCTTGAAGAATATCTCAAGGAGTTTGAGGGCTCTCTGATAATAGTTTCGCATGACAGGCATTTTCTCGACAGGCTTGTGGACCATCTTTTCATTTTCTGCGGTGACGGACTCATACGGGATTTCGTAGGAAGCTACAGCGAGTACCGTGAATTCATCAGGGAATACGAAGCGGAACGGAAAAACGCTGCAAGACAGCAGGAGCGGAAGCAACAGGTGAAAGATCAGAAAAAATCATCTTCAGGAAAGGAAGATGACGGCAGAAAGAAAAAGCTGACTTGGAAGGAAAGCCGTGAACTGGAAACCCTGGAATCCGAAATGGAATCCCTGAAACAGGAAAGGATTTCACTTGAGGAAGAAATCAATTCCGGAAACTGCGATTACAGGTCCATCGCTGAAAAATCCGAACGTATAGGGGAAATCATCTCCCTGATTGAAGAAAAGGAACTCAGATGGCTGGAACTGAGCTGCTCAGTGGAATGAGCATTTTCCCTGCAACTCGAAGAAAGGAGAAGGGTATGCGCGCGGAAGACATCTCAAAGAAACATCTCCCGGCCCTACTCCCAGCGAAGTCAAAGCATCGGAAGCATTGCCGTAGGCCAGTTCCGGAGTATTGTTGTTTTCGCTGAGATGACAAAGGAAAATATTCTTCAGTCCCTTGTGATAGAATCTTCTGATAGCCGAAGCGCATTCATCGTTGCTGAGGTGGCCGCATCCCTGTATTATCCTCATTTTCAGTTCATATGTGTACGGACCGCTCAACAACATGTCGATATCGTAATTGGATTCCAGAATAACCGTATCCGCTATTGATGCGAAGCTGACCGCCTCATCGGTCATTCTGCCAATGTCCGTCATGATTACGACCCGGTATCCGCCAATCTCGATACCGTATCCTATTGTCTGTGTGGCATCATGAGGAACAACAAAATACCTGACATTGAAATCCCCTATCCGGTTCACCTCGCTAGATGAAAGCACCCTGGCAAAACCGCCTATGATGGAAGATGTGAAAGTATGTCTGGCAAGCGCACCGTGAATCGTTTCCGAAGAATAAACCGGTTTCATCATCTTTTTGCAGTATGATCCGAGATGCCGGATATGGTCAAGATGGTCATGGGTCACAAGAACCCCCATTATGCTGTCAACCGGAATATGTTTTTCATCAAGAGCCTTTTTCAGACGCCTCATGCTTACACCGGCATCTATTATAAGCCCCTGTGTTTCAGTACCGAGATAATAACAATTGCCGCAGCTTCCGCTGGAAAGACTGAAGAAACCCACCATCCTACATAACCTCCAAGACAGAAAAAACGGTTTTCTCCAAATCGGATCCGGGATGATAAAGCACAGCATTGAAACCTACGGAACTGGCTGCCGAAACATTTGATTCCGAATCATCTATAAAAAGGAGTTCATGCACGGGAAGGCCTATGCGCACAGCAGTCTCCCTATAGATTTTCTCCGAAGGTTTCAGCATTTTCATGGAATATGACAGGAACAGTCCTGAAAATATTTCATCCATGGGAATGCCTGCATCCTCGAATATCTTCCGGCTCCTTTTCATCGATATGGAATTGTTGTTGCTGAGAAGATACAGCGGATATTTCCGGGCCAGATTTTTCAGAAGCTGCACCTTCTCCGGGCAGATTCCTGTAAGAAGCGCCGCCATTGCCCTGTCCACATCTTCAGGAGTGGCTCCGGGTACCGAATCATGCAATATCAGTTCCTTGAATTCATTTTCCGTAAGGATACCCTCTTCCAGATCGGAGTATATTCCTTTCTGATGGCATGGATCCAGAAGTTCGTCTATTTTTCCATAACCCAGTATTTCCTTGAATGCTGCCCTGCATCTCTCTATATCGAGATCTATAAGTACACCTCCAAGGTCAAATATTATTGCCTTTATTCCATTCATTGTTGTATTTCCTCCTCACAGTATTTTTTGATGACCCCGTATGCATCTTTCACGCCATGTTCGCCTGCTCGGGACAGGTCGATACAACCTTTCTCCTTGTCCTTCAGATAAATGAGTACAAGTCCCCTGTTGAAATAGGCATCTCCCATATAAGGATACAGGGAAATAGCCCTGGTATAACTGTCTATCGACTGCAAATGCTCGGAAGCCAGACAATAGATGTTGCCCAGGTTGAAATGTATATAAGGTATGTCCGGTACAAGTTCGGCTGCCATACGGAGATCTTCTATCGCTTCCGAATAATCATATTGCTTGCTTACCTGATCCTTGACTCTGGCGCGGGTGGTTCCCCTGTCGTCCATGGTAAGAACCTGGACATTGTTTTCTATTGAAAATATGAAATCTATCATTTCAGCCCTGAGCACTCCCCTGTTCATATAATAGAAAGCCTTGTAAAGCCCAGTGATTTCATCAGTTTCATCATTACCCACAGCTTTGTCATAACAATTGAGTGACGAATTGAACTGTTTTGAATCATACTCGTACAGTGCCCGGAGAAAATCCCCATAGACAGGGTCTTCCTCCTCATATATCTTCCGCTCAAAAGCCTCATGGTCATATCTTCCCGACGAATCCGAATTCGCTACGGTGATTCCTACGGGACATTCGGATTCGAACTTGTCTATGAGAGGATTCTCATAAACCCTTTCAAGAGCATAATTAGTCTTCTGGCTGCCTGTGAGCATGAACTTGTACAACGGACGCAGCCTTATGTCGATATCCCTGTGCTGGAGCAGTTCATCATTGAAATCCTTCTTCGCGAACTCTGCATCGAGCGCAATGAGCGAACTGTACTTCTTTGTAGTATCCGCAAACGAGCCTGCATCGGTAATGTTTTTCGCCCTGTACTCCTGAACTTTTTTCTGGGCGGTTTCGTAATCCTCTTTCGACGACTTGAAATCTCCGAGAAGATTCTTCACATAAGAACGGTTCATATATGCCTTTGCAAAATCAGGATACAGTTCGATAGCCTTGTCATAATCGTAAAGTGCATCCTCATACCTTTCCATCTCGATGAATATGGAAGCCCTGTTGAAATATGCGAGCACATTTTCAGGATTTATGTTCAGCACCCTGTCCATATCCGACAAAGCAGCCTCATACTCTCCCAACTGGGCATTTATAAGTCCCCTGTTGTAAAGGGTAAGGGCGTTTCCCGGTTCTTCCTGAAGAACCTTGTTCAGATCCGCCATCGCACCGAAATAATTCTTCTGCTCATAGTACATTATGGCCCTGTTGAAGTATGCGAAAGTATTTGAAGTATCAAGTTCGATAGCTTTGTTCATGTCGGCTATGGCATCATCATATTTCTTCTGCGCTGCATAAAGACGTCCTCTTCTGACATAACCTTCTGCATCGAACCGGTCTATCCTGATAGCCTTGTTGTAATCGCTGACCGCCTTGAGGGTATCCCCGAGAAAGAGATAGCTGGCCCCCCTGTTTAGATAGGCAGAAGGATCATCCGGTTCCTTTTTTATATACCTGTCGAAATCCTTGACGGCCTTGTCGAACTGCTGTGACAGGAAATATGTCACACCCCGGCTGAAATACAGGCCGATGAAACCGGGCCTCAGCTCAATTGCACGCTGAAGGTCGGCCAGAGCTTCTTCATACTTTCCGAAACGGCTCAAAGTGATTGCGCGGTAATGATATCCTGAAGTGAAGACAGGATTGAGTCTGACACTGCTGTCGAAATCCGTCTGTGCACCGCGCAGGTCCCCCAGATTGTATTTTGCTATTCCCCTGAAAAAAAAATTCCAGTAATCCGTTGTATCCAGTCTCGAAATAACATTGAAATTCTCTATCGCTTCCGAGTATTTCCCGTCTGCCAATGCGATACGTCCGCGTATGAAAAACACTTCCTTGTCATATTGTGCATGGAGTTCGATTCCGGACATGAGACACAGGAAAAGAACTGATATTTGGAAGATATTTTTCATCGGTAAATAAAATTTATCCTAAAACTTATAAAATTTTCCTATTTTTGGAGCTCGAATTTTAACAAGCTGCAAAGATAATCATTTATCATGCCTGAAAACAGAAAAAAGAAGAAAAAAAAACAATTTTACATAATCCCCCTGTTCACGGCAATGCTGTTTCCAAGCCCAGCTTCGGGACAAGGTTCATGGGTGAGCAATGACAATGCCGTCCACAATACGGTGTGGGAAACCAGATTGTACAACGACATCGACTTTCTGTCAGGCGAATTGTGCGAAGGAAGAAGTACAGGCAGCCGTGGAGGCACCGAAGCCGCTTTCTGGCTGTGCAGGAAATTCAAAAAGGCCGGTCTCATCCCGTTCGGTTCCGCATACGCAAGGCATATCTATGCAGGACGCGGACTTGTCGGACACAATATAATGGGAATGATTCCGGGTTCCCTGAAAAAGCACTGCGATTCCTATGTCATAATAGGAGCCCACTATGACCATATAGGAAAACTTGACGGCAGAATATATCCCGGGGCAGACAGGAACGCATCGGGAACTGTGGCGTTGACGACACTTGCGGACATGTTCTCTTCCATGAAAATTCTCGGCAGGACCTATGACTGCAACATCATATTTGTGGCATTCGACGGAAACGAGTGCAATCTTGCAGGTTCGGAATCACTTTGGAAAAGCATTTCCGAAGGCTCTCTGACCGACCCGGTTTCGGGAAAGGCGGTAACAAAAGAAAAAATACGTCTTATGGTAAACATTGACCAGCTGGGAACTACCATGTCACCGCTGTCGTCCGGAAGGGAAGATTTCCTCATAATGCTCGGCAACGAATCCCTGAAAGAGGATGAACAGGGTATCCTCTCCATGTGCAACAGATTCTATGATACGGACCTCGAATTATCATACACATACTACGGCAGCAGGAACTTCACGGATATTTTCTACAGACTTTCAGACCAGAAATACTTTGTGGAGAACCATATACCGGCCGTACTTTTCACATCCGGCATCACCATGCATACGAACAAGACGGTGGATACCGTCGATACGATAAATCTGAAAGTACTCAGAAAAAGGATAATACTTATCTATCACTGGATAGAGAAACTATTGTAGCAGCCACATGAACAATATCCACAGAATAGCCTTTGTCCACGGAGAATTTCCGTTCGGCGGAGCGGAAAGGGTCACAATCGACATTGCGGAATACCTCAAAGACAAAAATTATGAGATATTCGTCTTCACCACGGATTTCCATGAAGATAAAATGCCTGTAGGCCACGAAGCGCACATGAAAATAATACGGCTTCCTGAAAATGATGTTGCAAAATCCCGTAAAGACATCGATGTAATATGTCGTAACATCCGTGAATACGGAATCGAAACGGCAGTCGTGGTTGCAAGAGATCTGAAACATGTCAGGGAAATCAGAAAGACAGGATGCAGGCTCGTTTATGCCCACCACAGCATTCCATTCCATGAAGCTAGAGCAACCATAGACAGGATATGGAGACGCGGGACCAGAAATCCGCTGCGCTTCCTCACTTGGATGCTGCTTTCATGGCCGAAATATGTGCTTTTGGGCAAGGCGCGCAGAATGGAAATGGATTTTTACAGAAGATCCTATACAGAATACGACAGGTATGTTATGCTTTGCGAGGAATACAGGAATGAAATCATAAAAAGACTCGCCCTTCCTCAGGATGAAAAAAAGATCAAGGTAATATGGAATTCAGAACATCTCCCTGAAAAGATTAATCTGTCCAAGAAAAAGATTTTCCTGTATAGCGGGAGACTTTCATATGCAGACAAAAGGCTTGACAGGCTGATCCGGGCATGGAACCTTGCCTCCCGGAAGCTTCCTGAATGGCAACTGGTTATAGCTGGTGAAGGAAAAGACCGCAGGAATCTGGAAAGACTCGTAAGGAAAACTCGAACGGAAAGAGTCACATTCACCGGATTTGTAAATGATATGGATAAATATTATTCAGAAGCTTCTTTCTGTGTTCTTACATCCACATATGAAGGTTGGGGGCTTTGCCTTTCCGAAGGACAGGCTAATGGTGTTATTCCAATTGCTTTCAACAGTTTCGCCGGAGCAAGACATATTATAGCTCACAATGGGGAAGACGGATTCCTCGTAAAACCTTTCGATATAGAAGCTTTTGCCGATACAATGATATCAGTAGCCCAGATACCTGAAGAAGAACTAAGAAAAATGAGACTACAAGTAATCAACAAAGCAAGGCATGAATATGCACCTGAACGTGTAGGGGAATTATGGAAACGCCTTTTTGAGGATTTGGCCGTTTCATGTTGATATAGTAGTCATTTTTGGAATTGAATTATATTATACATATTTTTGCCATATATACTGAAGATATGAACAAGAGTGACATTGCCGTAGTAATCCCTGTTTACAGACATCCGTACCAGCTGGAAAAGATATCACTCTATCAATGTCTTTCTGTATTGGGAGAATATCGTATAATTGCCGTTATGCCGGAAAATGCCGGGAAAGACTCTTTCGGATGTACGGCTCTTGACTCAGTGGAACACGTATATTTTCCTGATGAGTATTTCAATAGCATAGAAAGCTATAACCGTCTTGTCCTTTCCGATTTTTTCTACAAAAAATTTGATAAGTTCGAATATATGCTAATCTATCAGTTGGATGCTTATGTATTCAATGACAGGTTGCTGGAATGGGCTAAACAAGGATATGACTATATCGGTGCCCCCTGGATACCTCCATTCCGGCACTATCGTCAAAAAAGTGTCAGACTCAGGCTGCAATTGACATTCAAGATTTTGTCATACTTAAACAGGAACAAGTTACGTTCAAAAGCCAAATACAGATTCTATCAAGTTGGCAACGGAGGACTTTCACTTAGAAATGTAAAAAAATTCATTGAACTCACTTCATGTTGCAAGACAGGCATTAGAAGTCTTCTTGATGAAAAAGATGAGATGTACCCTGAAGACATACTGCTGGCCATAGAATTTTGTCATGGGAAAAATGCTTTAAAAAAGCCAGACTTCATGAAAAGTCTTGATTTTTCGTTCGAAATGTCTCCAGAATTATGCTTGAGTCTTAATGGCAAACGCCTTCCGTTCGGATGCCATGCATGGTATTTGCCGGAAAACTACGATTTTTGGAAAAAATATATTAAAACAGACATAATCGAAGATGAAAATATCTGTAATTACGATAAACTTCAATAATAACGACGGGCTTGAGAAAACATTGAAAAGTGTATCCAAGCAGACATTCAGAGATTTTGAACATATTGTCATTGACGGCGGCAGCAATGACGGCAGCAGAAAAACCATTGAAAGATTTTCAGAAGGTCTTTCTTTCTGGTGTTCAGAAAGGGACAATGGGATTTACAATGCCATGAACAAAGGAATATCCAAAGCTTCCGGTGAATATATTTTATTCCTGAATTCAGGAGACTTCCTATATGATAAAGATACATTTCGTGACATTGCGTTTTTTTTGGATAAATACGATATTGTTTATGGTGATCTTTTGTTCAGAGGAAAAAATCATGAATTTGTTCAAGAGTATCCTGACAAGTTGGACACCGGTTTCTTTTTTTGTAAATCACTCGGACATCCTGCATCATTCATAAAAAGGAGTATGTTCGACAACTATATGTACTCGGAAAATTTCAAAATAGTATCTGATTGGGAATTTTTCACAAAAAAAATCATTTTTGAAAATGCTTCCTATAAACATATAAGAAAAATAATTTCGATATTTGACACCAATGGAATCAGTTCGCAAAA
The DNA here is from genome assembly GCA_949300335.1 of uncultured Bacteroidales bacterium. Lineage (GTDB taxonomy): Bacteria > Bacteroidota > Bacteroidia > Bacteroidales > UBA932 > Cryptobacteroides. The sequence goes on from CASGDV010000123.1 coordinate 89,205, forward strand.
TGAAAATCTTTCACAGACTGAAAGGGAAATTATCCTTAAAAGGCTCTTCCCCGGACAATTGTACGAATACATTAAAGAACTTGTATTCATAAATGATTCACCGCTACGGGAACAGTTTTATGAACTTAGTCGTACGAGGAAATTCCAATACAGAATCAAGCCATTAATAAAATCAATCATTTCGCTGAACAATATCATAAGCGGACACTGGAAAGACAAAATATAATTTTTTATTGGTATGGGACTAGGTGTAAAACGCAAATTCAACGAATGGAATCTTTCCATCAGGAATTTCAGAAAATGGTTCATCCCAGTATTGAAAACCAAGTTATATGGCAGAGAACTCACCGATTTCAAAGAAGTTCCTATAGTCATAAACAATTTTAACCGATTGTCAATGCTGCAGAAATTGATATCCGGCCTGGAAACGAGGGGATATACCAACATTTTCATAATTGACAACAATTCGACATATGCTCCTCTATTGAAATGGTATGAACAATGCAAGTATCCCGTCTACATGTTAAACCGCAATGTTGGATATCTGTCTATATGGGAAACCGGAATATACAAGCAGTTTACAGATTCTTACTTTGCATACACGGACTCCGATATAGAAATATGTCCAGAATGTCCTGAAAATTTCATGCAGTATTTCATTGAACTGCTGAAAAAACATCCCAAAGCCCTGAAAGTAGGTTTTTCTCTAAAAATTGATGATATTCCAGAACACTATGAAAACAAAGATGAGGTTATCAAATGGGAAAAGCAGTTCTGGGAAAACAAGATAAAAGGAGAAAATGCATTTTTTGCGCCAATAGATACGACTTTCGCAGTTTACAGACCATTTTTCAAAGGAGGAGTAATTGATTTCGATTTAAAATACATCAGGACAGACCATCCCTATTCCGCAAGACATCTTCCATGGTATCAGGACAGTGAAAATCTGTCTGATGAAGATATATTCTACAAGAACAATATAAAAACCCTGACACATTGGTCAGAAAAACAAGGATGACATGCAAGCAGTGATACTTGCCGCAGGAATGGGAAAACGCCTGGGCCACCTTACCGAAAACAATACCAAATGTATGGTAAAGGTCAATGGGACGAGACTCATTGACCGTCTTCTCGGACAACTTTCGATATTCAGTCTTGACAGGATAATTATCGTTGTCGGATACAAGGGAGATATTCTAAAACAGTATCTTGGAGACAATCATGACGGAGTAAGGATCGAATATATAGAAAATCCTGTTTACGACAGGACAAACAACATATATTCGCTTTTCCTGACAAAAGACGAATTGCAGAAAGACGATACTTTGCTGATAGAGTCAGATTTGATTTTTGAAGATTCTGTATTCCGGAGACTGAAGGGATGCGGTTATGAAAATGTCGCTATAGTGGACAAATATGATTCATGGATGGATGGCACCATGGTGTGCATCGATGAAGACAGCAATATCGTGAACTTCATCTCACAAAAGGCGTTTTCATACAAGGATATCGGCTCATATTACAAGACTGTAAACATATACCGGCTGAGCAAGGAATTTCTTTCTCAGAAATATATTCCGTTCCTTGAAGCATATACGCAAGCCTTGGGAACGAACGAATATTATGAGCATGTACTCAGGGTGATAGCCCTGCTTGAAAACTCGGAATTGAAGGCTTTGCCTCTCTGCGGTGAGAAATGGTATGAAATAGACGATATTCAGGATCTGGATATCGCTGAAGCCATTTTTGCCGATCCCGACAAAAAGTACCCCAAATTTCAGAACCGGTACGGAGGATTCTGGAGATTTCCGTCCATGCTTGACTTCTGTTACCTTGTCAATCCGTATTTTCCTACAAACCGGCTAAAAGAAGAAATCAAGTCCAACTTTGACCGTCTGATATACGAATATCCGTCAGGCATGGCCGTGAACTGCCTGCTCGCAGGAAAATATACAGGACTCCCGAAGGAATACCTCTGTGTGGGTAACGGCGCTTCTGAACTTATGAAAAGCCTCCTTCTGATTCTGGAAGGAAAGATAGGCATGGTCTATCCCACTTTTGAGGAATATCCAAACAGAATAAAGGACAAGAGCCGCATTGTTGGTTTCACTCCGCAAAATGAAAATTTTTCCTATGGTTGGAAAGATCTTGCCGGAGCATTTGAAGAAAAAGGATTAAGCTCGATGATAGTCATAAATCCGGACAATCCTTCAGGCAACTTCATTCCGGCAAAGGATATGCTGGAGCTGGCTGGCTGGACACTCAAACGCGGCATAAGACTCATAATCGACGAGTCATTCATTGACTTCACCGACGGAGGGGGCAAAAATTCATTGATGGACAGGGATACCCTGGAAAAGTTTCCAAACCTGGCAATTATAAAAAGCATTTCCAAGTCTTTCGGAGTTCCGGGACTCAGACTCGGTTTCCTGGCCACATCCGACACGGAGCTTTCCGGTCATGTCAGATCAGACCTTCCAATATGGAATATAAACTCGTTTGCGGAATTCTATCTTCAGATTTTCAGCAAATATGCCTGCGATTACAGGAATGCATGTGCAAAATTCCGTATGGAACGGACGCGTTTTGCCGCAGAGCTTGACAGAATAGGCTTCATTCGCAGAATAGATTCACAGGCAAATTATTTTCTATGCGAGATAAAAGGAAATTTCACGGCTGGAGAGCTTACAGACAGACTTCTGAATGAATATGACATACTCATAAAGGACTGTTCCTCCAAACACGGGATGGATCCGGGAAAATACATCCGTTTGGCTATCCGGAATACCGAAGACAATGACATGCTTGTAAAGGCATTGGAAAAATTGGATAATGAAAAAATGAACAGGGGCAATGAGATTTGATGTTCCAGTGCTGTTCATAATCTTCAAAAGACATGATACAGCAAGTAAAGTTTTTGAAAAAATCAGACAAATACAGCCTTCGAGACTGTATGTCGCAGCTGACGGTCCCAGGACAGAGGACGAACGGTCCATGTGTGAAAAGACCAGAAGCATAATATCCGGCATAGACTGGGATTGTGAACTTGAACTTTTGTTCCGGGACGAAAACGCAGGATGCAAATACGGACCTTTCGAAGCCATTTCATGGTTTTTCTCCAACGAGGAAGAAGGAATCATACTTGAAGATGACTGTATTCCGGACTTGTCATTTTTCCGTTTTGCTGAAGAAATGCTTGAAAAATACAGGACTGACGAACGTATTGGAATGATTGCCGGACACAACGAAGTGAATACACCGTCGGATTGTTCATATCTGTTCTCCAGATTCAAGGCTTGCTGGGGATGGGCGACATGGAAAAGAGCATGGAACAACATGGATCTGGAGCTTGAAAGACTGGATTACAGGAACATGATAGCACCACTGATGGTATATGACAGGAAACGTGTAGTCCATTGGCACACGGCCCTTGACCTGATAAACGCATGCAAGGTCGCGGCATGGGACTGGCCATGGTACTTTTCTCTTGCGGCAAGCAGCCAGCTGTGCATATTTCCGGCAAGGAATCTTGTTGCCAACATCGGATTCGGAGAAGACGGCACGCATTGTCTCGGAGAAGCTCCCGAGAGCGCGCTTGTATCATATACACTGGATTTTCCTCTCAAGCATCCTTCAGGAATAACGGTTGACTGGAATTTTGAACAGGCTTTCGAACTTGGTCTCAGAATGGGAATGCCGCAGGAAAAGACAAAAAAAAGATTTTTGGATATATTCAGACACAAGAGGTAGAGTATTATGGGAACAATAGAAATATCCGGTAAACCGTTTCACTTCCAGGATGTGGAACTGACATATGAAAATGCGACTATAATAGACAAGTCGACAGCACGTAGAAATCTGACGGATTTCAAGCATATTCTGGATAAGCGGAATGTGGAATTCTGCATAATGCACGGAACTCTTCTTGGAGCGGTACGCGAACACGGATTCATAGGACATGATATTGATATAGATACCTGTACTACAGATGAGAAAGCGTTGGTAAACTGTATTCCGGAATTATATGAAAACGGCCTCAAACTATGCAGATATGAATCCGGTATCATATATTCCTTCATAAGGGACGGAGTCTACATAGACGTATACGTGGTAAACAAACTGAAAGGAATAATGGGATTGTTCTTCGTAAGATACCTGAACAGAATCATCCCAAGAAAGTATTTCACAAATATGAAGACCTTGCAGTTTCTTGATGAAACATTCACAGTCCCGTCGCACACGATGGAACTGATAGAATTCTGGTATGGGAAAAACTGGAGAACACCATTGGACAAATGTCCGTCCAACGATTCATACAAGCCGGGAGACTGGCTGGAAAAGCATTTCAAATTTCTGTTCAAAAACGAATAACAGTTGTTGCGAACATATAAAAGGAGTATATTTGTCGTTTCGATTCTTAATTTTGGACGATGAAAGAGTTCTGGCAAATGATGAAGCGCTTTGTGGCGCCATACAAAAAATATCTGGTTGGAGCGGTATTTCTCAATATATTCTCCGCCGTATTCAACATATTCTCATTCACCCTCATCATACCTATTCTGCAGATACTGTTCAGGATGGATACTACCGTATACAACTTTATCCCTTGGGATACGGCGGACATGAACATGAAGGACATAGCCATGAACAATTTCTATTATTATGTCACTCAGATGATCGACAAATACGGAGGGTCGATAACGCTTCTCCTGCTCGGTTTGTTCCTCGGTATAATGACGGCGTTGAAAACATCATGCTATTTCGGTTCATCGGCGATAATGGTTCCTCTGAGAACGGGAGTCGTAAGAGATATCAGGATTCTCGTATATAACAAGATGATGGGGCTGCCGCTCGGATTCTTTTCACAGGAAAGAAAAGGCGACATCATAGCAAGGATGAGCGGAGACGTAGGAGAGGTCGAATATTCGATAACCAGTTCTCTTGACATGCTTATCAAAAACCCTATACTGATACTGTTCTACTTCACAACTCTTGTAATCACAAGCTGGCAGCTTACCTTATTCACTCTGGCTGTTGTCCCGCTCATGGCATGGGGAATGAGTGCTATAGGGAAAAAGCTTAAAAGAGAATCACTCGAGGCTCAGGGGAAATGGAGTGATACCATGTCACAGCTTGACGAGACACTCGGAGGTCTGCGCGTGATAAAGGCCTTTATCGCCGAGGATAGGATGAAGAACCGTTTCAGAAAAATCAGCGACGAACTGCGTACGGCATCAAGCAAGGTTGCGATAAGACAGTCTCTTGCACATCCGGTCAGCGAGTTCCTCGGAACAATAATGATAATGTTCGTACTCTGGTTCGGAGGCACGCTCATTCTGAGCGAAGCATCCCCTATCGATGCTCCTACATTCATCTTCTATATGGTTATATTATACAGCGTCCTGAATCCCCTCAAGGAATTCGCAAGGGCCGGATACAATATTCCCAAAGGACTTGCATCCATGGAAAGGGTGGACAAGATTCTGAAGGCGGAAAACAACATCAGGGAAAAGGAAAATGCCGCAGATATATACAGTTTCAATGACAGGATTGAATTCAAGGATGTGTTCTTCGCCTATGAAAACGGGAAAAACGTCCTCAAGAAGATTAACATCACTGTCCCGAGAGGCAAGACTGTCGCTCTCGTAGGTCAGTCCGGCTCCGGAAAATCCACTCTGGTAGATCTTGTACCGAGATATCATGATGTTACATCCGGTGCAGTGCTGATTGACGGCAAAGACATAAAAGACCTGAAGATAAAAAGTCTCAGAAGTCTTATCGGCAATGTGAATCAGGAAGCCATACTCTTCAACGACACCATATTCAACAACATAGCGTTCGGTGTGGAGAACGCTACTATGGAACAGGTCGTGGCGGCCGCAAAGATTGCGAATGCCCATGAATTCATCATGGAAAAAGAAGAAGGCTACAACACGAATATCGGTGACCGTGGAGGCAAACTGTCAGGCGGACAGAGGCAAAGAATCAGCATTGCGCGTGCAATACTCAAGAATCCGCCTATACTGATATTGGATGAAGCCACTTCTGCCTTGGATACTGAATCGGAGAGACTGGTTCAGGAAGCTCTGGACAGGCTGACAACATCCAGGACGACGATTGCCATTGCACACAGGCTGTCAACAATAAAGAACGCCGATGAAATCTGCGTTCTTCATGACGGGGAGATCGTTGAAAGAGGAACGCATGAAGAACTTATAAACCTCAACGGTTACTATAAGAAACTGAATGACATGCAGGCACTTTAGCCAAGTAGGGATCATTTCCCGGTTACTGTCACACTGCTTGTTCCGGTCCCGTTCTTCACTACGTTCACACGGGTACCGATTCTTTCACGGAGCGCCTCCACATGGGAGATTATTCCGACAAGGCACCTTTCTTCACGTTTCCTTCCTCTGCCGTTTCCCAGTTCATGAAGGACCTCGAGCACCTGTTCAAGTTCATTGTCCGACAATGCGCCGAACCCTTCATCTATGAAAAGGCTCCGGATATTCATTTCCCTTCCTGTCATGGAAGAAAGTCCCAATGCCAATGAAAGTGATATTATGAATGTCTCGCCTCCTGACAAAGTGGATACAGGTCTCAGACTGTCCGCCATATCGTGATCCTTGACGAGCATCATCAGGCTTTCGTCATCCTGCCCCGGACAAAGCTGATATCTGCCATGCATCATTTTGCCGAGATGGCCGTTGGCATTTGCAATCAGAATCCCGTATATGTATTTCTGGGCGATTTTTCTGAACTTGACTCCGCTCTGGGAGCCGAATGCTTCATTCAGAATCATCCATTTGTCAAGGACTTCCAGATTTCTCCTGTTATCATTTTCCAGATGCTCTATTTCCCTCTTTATCTTCATGTCATTGTCCAGACGCTGGCAGATTGAAGAATGCTCGCGCACGAGCCCTGTATGAATGATGTCCAGTTCAGAAAGTGTCTTCTGTAATCCGGCTGTTCCTGCCGATAAAAGTTCCATCAAGCCTTCTTCACTGCACCGTTTTTCGTCCAGCAGATTATCCAGCAGTTCATAATCAAGAAATCTTCTGACACCGTCCGGAGCATTGCCCAGTTCCTTTCTTATTGCCGAAGCCTTCACTATTGCAGAATTGTACATTCCGCGCGCTTCATCGGATTCTTTCCGCAAATCCTCCAGATCCTTTTCGTAAGACATTATTTCATCGCGTCTCGACATCAATGCACGGCACCGGCTTTCGTCCTCCCCTACCGTTTCAGATATCATCTTGCGCACTTTCAGGATTTCCGAATTCTTTCTGTCCAATTCCGAAATCCTCACCGCAAGTCCGGCAGCAAAAGAGCGTGCATCAGCTATGGAATCAGAATTCACCAGCATATTCGCTTCTGTCTTTTCGAAAGAATGATTCCCCGCAGAAATTTCCGATGTCATCATCAGTTCCCGCAGAGTCCCCTCAGGGAAAACAGAGCGTGGAAATTCCATAAGCATTCTGGAAGCTTCTTCCTTTCTGGAGATATATTTCGGTCTCAGGAGCATCGTCTTTGATTTTCTGTCCCTGACAATATCCTTTGCAGACTTCACCTCTTCCATTATTTTCACTGAATCGGCAATCTGCATGCTCACCTTATCCATCTCCTCCGCAAGCATGACAGCATCGTAACCGTCAGGATATTCAGCGGCACATGCACCTTCAGGTTCCGCTCCCTTTTCCCTCAACAATGCCTCTGCCTTGTCCATAAGCTGTTTTCTGAGTTGCATTTCGGACACAGTCCCAGCAAGTTTCCGGCCTGAGACATCCTTGCGTGAAATGACATCTTCCAGACTTTTCTCCGCAGCGGCACATTCTTTTTCCGCATCCTCATAAAGACTGTCGAAGATTTCGTTCCCTGCATTTATGACCGAATCTATCCTGCTCCCGCATACCGGGCAGATATCTCCCTGCTTCAAAGACTGTCTCAAACGTACAACAAGTTCACTTACAGTCATCGATGCCTTTTCCAGATTTTTTTTTGCATTAACCGCACTTTCCCTGCACAAACGTTCTTCATCAAGCAGTGCCGACATTTCCTTTTCCAAATCATCGCGTTCCTTCAGAAGAGCAGCATATCTGTTGCGCTCCTTCCGGAAATTTTCCTGTAATATCCTGTATTCGATAACATTTTTCCTCTCTTCCGCTGCAGTTTTCACTTTCAGGGCCTCTTCCGCCCTTCTGTCCAGACCGGCGGTTTCCTCATCCCACCTGCCTATTGCCTCCAAAGCGAGCCTGTCAAGAAAACCGGCAGCTTCAGACACCATGAAGACATCCGCTATTTTGTCACGCATCATCTTCCTGTCGGATTCCGTTCCGGCAAACATTTCATCCTTTTCCTTAAGCAAAGCATCGCAGCTTTCGAGAAGTTTTATTTCCTTTTCCTTCTCCTTCAATGAACGGAGTTCCGAAGACCTGGAAATGATTTCCGGCGAATTCAATCTCTTGTAGGCTTCCTGCATTCTTTCTGCTGCCTCCGCAAGAGATTTGCCTGCGCTGCCTGCTTTTATCGCCAGAACCAGAGCATTATGACCGTCGTTTTTATCGGTTTCGGCAACAGTCAATTTTGCAGCGGTCTCCTCTTTTTTCAATATTGCATCATCCTTCTCCTCTCCTGACATCAAAGCTCCCTTGAGGGTATCAATTTTCAACTTCACCTGATCTGCAAGCATTTTAGCCTCATTGTATCCGGCGTATACTCCTGTTGAAATTTTACCGAATATTTCCGTACCGGTCAGTTTTTCAAGTATTTCGGCTTTTTCGTTTGAATTGGACTTCAGGAAATTGCTGAATCCGCCCTGTGGAAGTATCACCGTCTTCACGAACTGGTCATAACCCAGTCCCGTTATCGAAACATTTGCTGCCACCACTCCAGAAGGCTTTCTTTCAATTTCATACCACCCTCCGTCATCCGTCTGCCTTGACAAAGACATTTCCGGCGGCTGGAAATTTCCATCAGACCTTCCCCGCGACCTTCTTATTATAATCTCCGAAACATATCGTCTTCCGTCATTTGCCCTGTATGTCACTGCAGCCCTGGAATATGACGTACCTTTCCTTGCGACATTGTTTATATCCCCGGCTGTCAGTTCGTCGGTACCGTTACGGAACTTCACATACGGGTCCGCAACTCCGTTCAGACGTGACGTCTTCTTGTACAACGCAAGCGTTATTGCATCGAGGATGGTGCTTTTGCCGCTCCCCGTCTCCCCTGTAATCAGAAAGACCGGTTCACGGATAAATTCATCAGACAGAAAATCTATTGAAGCATCGGCTATTGATGCTATGTTGCGTATTTCTATTTTTTCTATTTTCATATCCTACTCCCCCGAGACTCTGAGTCTTTCCATTACCGATTCCAGAAGCGCCCTGAGATCGTCATCCATTTTCCTGCCGTACTTTCTGGTAAAAAAATCATCGGCTATTTCCATGGGATTTCTTGCTGTCAATTCTTCAACTGACAATAATTGTCCGCCATCATCCCCGCTGCCATCCGCTGCATAAACAGGCTCTACCTTGCACAGCATGACGGGACAGTCCATTCCGGATGTCTTTCTTCCGACAATTTCCGCCACCTTTGACACAATGTCCGGAACAGGATCAGACATATCAACCCTCACGTTAAGGAATATTCCCTCCCGCGAATCATCCTTGAAATTCTCCAGAATATCCAATTCCGAATCAAGGACGTCCAGTTTCACGCATCCGGCTGTATCCGGGACAGTAACGAATCGGCGCAAAGATTTCAATGCGACTTCCGATATTTCCATATTTTCTCCGTCAGTTCTGACATACAGTACTTTTCTGTTCCCAGTCTCCCCGAAATTCATGAAAAGAGGAGCGCCGCTGTAATATACATTGGATGAAAGTGCCTGGCATTTATGTATATGACCTAAAGCGACATAGTCGAACCATGAGGACAAGTCATCCGCAGATGCCGTATCGACCGAACCTATGACCATATCATGTCCCTGTATGTCCAGATTCCGCTTTCCGACAACCGCCAGATGCCCCATGGCTATGACAGGCACTCTTGTGTTTCCATAACTTTCCATTAGAACATCGGCAGCGCGCCTTGCGTTCTCATAAAACTTACCTACTCTGGAAGAATATGTTCCGGATTCCGTCTCCGGAAGATTTCCTTTGAACACATAAGGGACTGCAGCAATCACGGCCTTGAGTTTGCCGGAACGGACTACGGGAATCATAAGTTCGCCATAATCCGGCCCCGACGGTCCGTACTGCACTCCACCTATTCTCGTAACTCCGGCCAGATTCCACAAACTGCCGTCCACAGCTATGCCCGAAGGGGAATCATGGTTTCCGGCAGTAACGACCACATTCATTTCGGGACATGCCTCGTGAAGCCGCATCATCGCATTGCAGAACTGTTCCCTTGCCGATATGCTCTGCACTGATGAATCATACACATCCCCGCTGAGCAGCAGGGCATCCGGTTTTTTATCTTCCACTATGGAAACCAGCTGGTCAATAAAAAAGCCGAATTCATTCTTTCTGGATATTCCGGCAACGGAATGTCCTATATGCCAATCCGATGTATGTATGAAACTGAACATTATTCAAAATTATTTCATCAAAGATAGCGATTAATGCCAAGTAATCATTAAATTTGTATGATACAACATTCATAAAAACATCCGGACTGATAATGAAAGAGCTGCATATCCCTTATATCGAGAAACTTGAGACGCTTGAATTCGGAAAGTTCGAACTCGAAATGGAACTCAATGGTACCAGGGCATTCATAGATTGTGTAAACTGGGCATCGCAATACCCTTACAGACCGGACACGGCCTTTGCCATAGCCCGCAGCGAGACACATCTGTGCATATTGTTTCATGTACGCGGACTGGATCTGAGAGCCAAAGCCATGGAAGACAACGGACGTGTATGGGAAGACAGCTGCTGCGAATTTTTCGTATCGGACCCTCAGGACGGAACATATTACAATTTCGAAATGAACTGCGTAGGGACACTTCTGGCTTCCAAAAGGAAAAACAGGGAGGATTGCATACATTTCAATGCGGAACAGATGTCACGGATAATAAGGCATTCGACTCTCCCGAAGGTGGAGACCGATCAGGAAAACGGAATATTCGCATGGAGCGTGGCCATGTGCATTCCGTTCAGGCTTATAGGCATAAACCCGATATTTCTCCCGTCGGCGCTCAGGGGCAATTTCTTCAAATGCGGAGACAGGACGGGGCATCCTCACTTTCTCAGCTGGAATCCGGTAAATACGCCTTCCCCAGATTTCCACAGGCCTGAATTCTTCGGAGAACTAACATTTTAGAATATGTCCGGGAAGATAATTTACATAATCATTTTTGCACTTTACCTTTCTGCACTGGCACTGCTATGCTTCGGGCATTTCAGTACTGGAATCGATTTCAGTTCAACGTTATTCGGATTGCCGAAGGACAAGATTGCACATTTTGCAATGTTTCTCCCTTATCCGCTGATAACTTACATGCCTTTCCACAAAGACAGCTGGAGCTCCAGGCAGATAATAACGGCCATATGCCTGATTCTGATTTCAGGTGCAGCCATAGGAGGAAGCATAGAACTGCTGCAGGGACTTACCGATTACAGAAGCTGCGACATAATGGATTTCAGAGCGGACTGCATAGGATTGCTCTGCGGTTCTGTTATCCTGCTTTCGTTCCTGACAATCTTTAGAAAAGAACAACATGAAACACCCATGACGAATAATCGTCACCCATGATAATGAAAATCTAGGGTGCAGTGCGAGAGTTAGTGGTTTAATTCGTAAGTTTGTGAACTAACCAAAGTCACAAGCGCCATGGAAACGAACCAGAAAGTAGAATT
>CASGDV010000124.1 GCA_949300335.1 uncultured Bacteroidales bacterium
GACAGATGCCATTATGAATAAAGAACTGGAAATCAAAGACCATGTTTCGAGATTTCATGAACTGATGTTTACGTTGTCTCCACAAAAGCGGGCAATACAGGAAAGCCTTGACAGGGCTTTTAACCTTTCAGACAAATCCGCTTACGCATATTCTCAGGATCTGGCGGAAAAGGGATATTATGCAAGACTGGTATCAGCCAATATATCCCAGCAAATGATTGTAGATTCAGTAAATCTTGAAAGTAACTCCTACCCTTACAAGGTAAGGACATTTGCTCGTCAATATGTCGTGAGGGAAAGTTCAGTAAGCGAATATTCATTTGTATCTACCTGCCAGGTCACTAATATAGGCAGGTCGGATGTCAATCCACACGGCCTGCTGATTGAAAAATTTACTGTCGAGGAAAACAATCTTATTGAAAGCAGGAAGAGATGAAAACTGAATACAAACGGACAAAATACCTTATACTGGCCTTTGCCATAGGAATGTTGGCTGCCGGAGGATATTTCATTTACAGAGCAATAAATCTATTCTGATTATGGATAAAAACAAGAAAAAGACATTGGCGATTTTCGGACTTCTCTGCGCCCTTATTATCTGCATACTGTTCTACATAATATTCGGAGGCGGAACAGGGGAACTGTCCGGCATTGATGAAACAGGCGGTCAATACATAAGACAGGAACTTCCTGACGGGGTCCCAGAAATTATGCCTGACAGAAAAAGCGAATCATATAAAGACAAAAGGAACATATCTACTGAAGAATATTTTGATATGCTCGGATATAATGAGGAAGACATCAGTTTAGTATCAGAGGAACGTCATACAGAAACGGATAATCCGACTGAAATTCAAGATGGCGAATCTGCTGTCGAACGGCTTTTCGGTCTGCCTCCTGAAGCGGAAAACCGTTCTTCCGAAACAGACAGGCCATCTCCGTTCTTCGGTTCGGAAACAGTAGTCAGGATGGCCCCGGAAGAAAAACTGGAATATGACCGTAAAAGAGCGGAGATGGTAAAGGATGTAATAATCGGATCTGAAAATACGGATACCGGATATAATGCAGAAGAAACAGGATATAGTGAAAATCAAGAAAAACCTACTATAGATTTCGGCAAACCGGACAATGAAAATGGGATAATTTCAAGTCTTGATGATATTGACAACACGTCAAGCGATGTTGCAGGCATCAGACATCCGTTCAAATGTATGTTCGTCAAAAGTCAGAAGATCCATGACGGAGAGAGAATAAGGATACGCCTCCTGGAAGATTATAATGCAGATGGAATATCAATTCCTGCCAATACCCATCTTACAGCTATATGCAAGATCGGTAAAAGGCTGGAACTGTCAGTGCTCAGTATACAAATGAACGGAATCATAGTTCCTCTTTCACTGGAGGCATACGATACGGACGGATTGCAGGGAATCTATTGTCCTGAGACTGTTTCGTCCAAAAGTGCAAAGCAGGCTTCAAATGATGCAATTTCGACAGCTGGCTCGACTTTCGGAGGCCTTGTCGGAGACATCGCAAATACTATTATCCGTACTGGAGCCAACCTTGCGCGATCTGCTAATGGCAACGTCTCTGTCAGTGTAGTTTCAGGATATGAATTTTTTCTTGTCAAAAATGATAAAGTCCGTTAATTATGAAAGCCATCCTTTTGATTTTGTGTATATTATGTGTTTCCAACACATTTGCAACTGCTCAAGAAGACACTCTTTATGTATCGGATTTCCATACGATACACATAAGATTTGACTCAGAACTGGCATATGTAAATCTCGGGGATAATATTCTTGTTGCAAGAATAGTCGATGCCGATAAGGAATTTCTTGCGGTAAAGGCAAAAGAAAGATTTGATTTTACTACATCAATATTTTGTATCGAGGAGGATGGGGATATACATTCATTTCCTGTAAGATACTCTGAAAGACCTGCTATGCGGATTGTTGACGCAAGAGAGCAGTTACCGGACTTGCTACCAGAATCCTTTACAGGTGAAAACGAGCACAATAAAACTACAACATTTGAAACAATCAAGAACGATACTTTCTATAGCTTGAATAAAGAATTATATCACATAGGGTGTTACGGGTATGGTATCAGTATAACTTGCGACAATATTTTTTACAGGAATGATTCACTATACATTATAATGCAGATAACAAACAATTCTGCTGTTTCATATCATTTCTCAGAGCCTCGGTTTACTATAGAGAGTAAAAAGAAAAGTAAACGGAATCTGGAATATGAGAAAAATCTGATCCCCCATAAAATATTTGGAGAGGGAGATGTCCAGCCTGATGAAACCGTTAAAATAATTGCTTGTCTGGATAAAATCACATTACTCAAAAGTCAGGTGTTCAGAATATATTATTACGAAACCGATGGGCCACGGAACTTTATTCTGACCATCTGTATGAATGATATCAGCAAGGCTAAACGGTTATAAGTCCGTATCTCGATTCGAAGATGATTTCCTTTCCTTAAACAGACGTAGCGCATGTTCCGCGTCTACGACTATCTTCCTGCCATGCTGGGAAACAGCCTCCATAATGACTTCGTCTTTCAGTTTTTGCGCTGTGGAATGGGCGCAATTAAAAAGTTCGCAGATTCCTTTCAACCCGTATACATATCTTTTAGGAACCGGAGCTGACTGCGTTGCAGGTTTTTCTGTCTTATGCCTGCAGAGCAAATCTTCAAATTGTGCCACTGTCAGCATTACAAGTGGAGTATCTGGAGATATTTCTGACATGATATATTGCTTTTGTATCATAATTATAACACAAAAGTAATAATAAAATGTTGAAATTCACAAACTTTACGATATTAAATTATATCAAATATCATAGTCATATACTTTATCGTACCATATCATTGCATATTGAACATATCCATTGCTTTCTTCTTTGAGACATCTGATATTGCAACATAAGGTTTCATCGCTGCATAGTTGGAGTGGCCGGTAATCTTCATTATAACTTCTGCAGGAATCCCGAAAGCCAAGGCATTGCACACAAAGGTCCGCCTGGCAGCATGCGTCCCCATGACACTCCATTTAGGATATACTTCTTCATGACGAATTCCGCCTTGATAATAAATATAATTTACGGGAGAAGAAAAACCGCATATTTCAGCCAAATCCTTAATAAAATCATTCATTTTCTGATTGCTGATTACCGGCAAAGCGAGATTCCCCGGGAAAGCCTCGTCTTCGTATTTGGCCAATATCGTTTTTGCATATTTATTCAGTGGAATTGACAGGCTGTCATTCGTCTTTTCCGTCACCACCCGGATTGCATCATCCTTGACATCTGTCCTCCTTAATTTGGCCATATCACTGTATCTGAGTCCTGTGAAGCAGCAGAAGCAGAAAAGATCTCTCGTTTTCTTCAACGATGAACTCCCTTTCACAATCTTTTTATAATATTGTCCGCTAATATCACGGAGACTGATTTCAGTGCCATCGTCTGGAATGCTTAAATTATACAGCTTCATAAGTTCCTCCCACGTAAGGTAGATGACTTCTTTGTCGATTATCTTGAATTTCGGTCTGAAGTCAATAAAGTCGAGCGGCATTTTGATACCCCTTTTAACCGCTTTTTTCAGTATCAATTTCAACAATTTGATTTCTTTTTGCACAGACACATCTTTCATAAGCAGTTTTGTCCCCAAAAAAGTCACATAAGCGTTTAGCTGTTCCTCAGTCCAATCGGCAAAAGTAATCTCCGGTGAAAATTCGCGTAAATGATTCCTTACTGTAATATACTTTTTCAGAGAGCTTGCTGTCCATTGCCTGACGACTTTCTCGGTTGCAATGATTTCGTCAAATGTTTTGAAGAAATCAATTTCAGATTTGCGTGGTTTCCTGCTTTTTCCATATAATGCAGAATGCAGAACGGCTTTAAGTTCATCCTTTGTAACTGGAGCACCAGACTGTTGTGCGTCATAATCATTGAAAGCCTTGGTAATTTCAAGAAGTTTGTTGTTGATTTCAGTGTACTTCAGCCCCTTTTTATTCTGCGCCCCCTTCTTGACACATTGCTTGGCGTCAAGCCAGTAGTCCGGGCTTATGGATATACCAATGGTCGTCTGAAGGCGAGTGTTGGACACATAAGCGGAAACAGAAATCGGATATTCTCCGGATTTCAGCGGTCTTGGAAAAAGATAGAATTGTACAGCCATAATAATTAATACTTTAGTTACACAACAGTTTGTTCTTTTTTGCAAAACCGTTTGCTGACCGTTTGCTTTTTCGAGTGAGATTCAGAATTTGGAATATCTGAATTTCGGATCCAGTCATCAAGATATCGCAACCGTTTGTTTTACAAAAATACAAACAAAGAACAAACGGAAAAACAAACGGTTGCCCGAAAATCCTATCATACCCCAAAAACAGCAATCGGCCTCTGATGCGCGTCAGAGGCCGATTGTGATACTAAAAAAGACGGTGTTGAACCGTCTTTGTGCTCCCTCAGGGGCTCGAACCCTGGACCCCAACATTAAGAGTGTCGTGCTCTACCAACTGAGCTAAGGAAGCAATGATGAGTTTCAGTCGTCAGCTGTCTCGTGATCCGTTTGGGATTCGAACCCAAGACCCCAACATTAAAAGTGTTGTGCTCTACCAGCTGAGCTAACGAATCTTCCCAATTTCCCTCTCCGGAACATGTTTTTCCGAATTGGGATTGCAAAGGTATGTGTTTATTCGCAATTATGCAAATTATCGGATGAAAATTTTCAAAAAATCCGTGACTTCTACAAAGTGACCAGTTCTTCCAGGATTTTTTCTCTCGCGGAACGGGCCCAGTCAGGGAAAGCCGGATCAGGAGTAAATCCCTTCGAGAACTCCAGAAGAGCCGACAAATCGAAAAAGTCCGCTGAAATGCCGGCCCCAGATCTGGCCGCATCGAAAGCATTGCACTTCTGTTCTATATGGGAGGGCACCATAAGAATAGGCTTACCCAGATACATGGCCTCGCAGACGGACTCGAAACCGGCAGTGCTTGCATATGCCATACATCCTGCCATCTGATGAAGGAACTCCTTGTCATCCAGCAGATAAAAACTCAATGTATCATCAATCTTCCTGACACGTGGTTCCGACCATTTGTCCCAGAAAAAGCGCAGCTCCACTTCCGGATGTTCCTCATGCCATTTCATGATATCCTCCGAAAATCCGGCATTAAGCATATAGCCGTGGATATAGGTCCCCGCAGACGGGGTCATTTCCAGCACGGCCTCCCTCAAGACCGGCGGCACAACCTTGATATGGTGTCTGTTGTCATCCGGCATCTTCCTGAAAGACAAAGCCAGCTTCTTGTATGCCCCGATGGATGTGACCTTGGTGAATATCTGCAGCCCCTCCGTACCTGAGAGTCCTGACTCTTCCAGATGGAAATCATCATGATGGAACAGATACTGATGACCTATACAAACATTCGGTATGTCGATCTTGAAATTGAAATACGCAATGCCTGTCAGCAACTCATAGAAGTTCACCACTACATCTGCGCCTGAGGAACGGATGGCATCCTTCAGAAAAAGAACGCTCTTGAGATATTGAGGGAATTTCTCGACATTATACAGGACGCTCTTCAGCATGTTCACTGTCCTGTTCTCCGCCGAAGGCTGGAAATTCACACTGTCGAACTGCCTGACAGGAGCCGAGACTCCCTTGACGAAAAAATCCGGCAACTGCCTTGCCTGACTTTTTCCCACGAGAATACCGACCACCTCATGTCCGTTTTCCGTCAGGAGCTTTTCCAAAGCCATCGCCTGTGTCAGATGTCCACGGCCTTCGCCCTGGACAATGAACAAATATTTCAATCCCCGGATCATACCGCATTCAGATTAAAGGGGAAAACCTACATGTATTCTTCCCTGTATTTCATGATTCTCCAGTTCCCGTGTTCATCTTCAAGCAAGGCGGACATGGACTCCACCCAGTCGCCCGAATTAAGATACCTGATCCCGTCTATCATTCTGTCCTCGGGATAATGTATATGCCCGCATATGACGCCGTCGCATCTCTTCGACCGGGCCAGATCCGCCAACATCTTCTCAAAACCCGAAATAAAGGACACAGCCTGCTTGACCTTATGTTTTATCGCCTGCGACAATGAGAAATAAGGCTTCCCCTGACGGCTGCGTATCTTGTTGTATATGCTGTTGAAACGAAGAAGGGCAGTATAGCTCACATCGCCTAGCTTGGCCAGCCACTCCATCTTCGAAGTGACGCTGTCGAACACGTCGCCATGAGTCACGAAAAAGCGGTGGTCTCCCGATTCCAGAATATAATCCTGAAGAATGCAGACATTCCCCAGATCCACAGGGACCAGATTATCCAGAAAGTCATCATGATTTCCCCTCAGGTATATAACCTTCGTATCATGATTCTCCATCATCTTCATGATCACCTTTGTAAATCTGGTGTACTCCGGACTCCATCTTCTGCCGGATGATTTTTTCTGTATCTGCCAACCGTCTATGATATCGCCGTTCAGAATCAGGCGGTCGCAGTCGACTGATCCCAGAAAGTCAGCCGCCTCCTTTACCTTGGAATGGGCCGAACCTATATGGACATCGGATATGATGACCGTCCTGTAATGTTTCCTCGCTTCCATATCTTTTGAAATATTGAAATCCGGACTATTCCCGGATCTTCCGGTCAGTATCGCGTGCAGCCGAATATTCCTTGATCTTCTGTTCTTCCGAAAGCCGGCACACGAGCAGGGAACCGTCTTTTTCGGCTACGACATACCCTTCGAGCCCCTCGATGACCGCCATTCCGACAGAAGGAAGATATACCATGCAGTCCCTGCAATCGAACATCCGCACATCCCCGCCTACGACCGCATTGCCGTCGGCATCCGACGGCACATGCATCCTGACGGAACCCCAGCTGCCCAAATCGCTCCAGCCGAAATCCGCCGCTATGACATATATGTCCGAGGACTTTTCCATCACTGCATAGTCTATGGATATTTTCTCGCACAGAGGGAAAAGCTCCTCAAGGGCGGCAGTCTCATTCCCGGTGTACAATGACGGAGCCAGACGGTCCATTACAGACGCTATCCCCGGCGAATATTTTCTGAACTGTGAAACTATGGTAGCTGCCCTCCACACGAAAATGCCTGCATTCCAGAAATAGTTTCCGGCAGCGAGATATTCCTGAGCGGTAGCCAGATCCGGCTTTTCCTTGAAGGACTTCACTTTGGTCACCTTTCCGTATTCCGCCTTATCGGCGCAGATATAGCCGTAACCGGTTTCAGGCCTGCCCGGAACAATACCGACCGTCACCACGGCATCATGTTCCGAAGAAAACGACAGAGCTGACGAAATCACTTTCACAAACTCCGACTTGTCCAGCACGAGAGCATCTGCGGGAGTGACGACTATATTCGCATCGGGATATTTCCGGGAAATCTTCCAGCATGAATAGGCTATACATGGGGCAGTGTTTCTGGCCTGAGGCTCAGCAAGGATATTTTCATCAGGAATATCCGGCAGCTGCGACTTGACCAGAGACACATAGGCGGCAGAAGTCACCACCCAGAAATGACTGATGTCACATACCGGCAGGAATCTGTCCACAGTGAGCTGCAGAAGGCTCTTGCCCACTCCCAGAATATCTATGAACTGCTTGGGAACCCGCGGCGTGCTTGCCGGCCAGAGCCTGCTTCCTATGCCACCCGCCATTATCACTACATGGGTATTCTTGTCCATAAGCAAAAAAATAAGGATGTGACTTCAGCGACACATCCTCAAATATAGATATTTTTTCCTTTGAAAAAGAGAAAAAACAGAAAATTCGTTTTCTGCAAGTCACATCAGAATGACAGACCGAGCTTGAATCCGGCGTTGCTGATCCCGTCTATCCCGAAAGTCCGGCTGCGGTTCGTGGCATAGCTGTAATAGGCTGAAATCTGGAAACCGAGATTGCTTTTGTTGAACGGGTGGATGACCACGCCCACTTCAGGTGAAGCATAGAACCCCCACTGGGAATCACGGGCCCCGAAAATCGAATACAATTCGTACTGGCGTGCATAATTCGCCCCCAGCTTGGCCTCCACATACGGCTGGACCTTCTTCCATGCGAACCTGTACCTCAAGGTCGCCCCGAAAGGCACCTGATACAGAGAATGGTACATGTCGGTAGTGACGGCCGTCCCGTCTCCGAGGTCATAAGTCTGTTTTGGAAAATATTCGTTGTTCGTGTTGAAGCTGGCGAAAACACCGGCCGCCACCCTCGGAAGGAAATAATACCCGCCTTCCAGATAGGCTCCCCAACCGCTTGCATTTTCGGAAAATCCGTTGGAGAAGGTCCCGTTGAACTGCCATCCGGCATCCACATAGAAACGCCGTCCGACCTGCGCATCCGAACATATTGCCGTGAGCAGCACGGCAGCTGAAATCAATATTATCTTTTTCATCATACTTTCCTCCTCAAAATCATTCTGATGCGACATCCAGGTACGCCGATTGGCTGAAAGCCTGTCCTATGGCCGTCAGGAATCTGGCAAGATCGCTTCTGGCGGAACCTGATTCACCGTTTATCACGCAATTCCATACCACCGGAAGTTTCTGGTCTTCTCCTGCAGCCGCCCCCAGATCAGCCATTTCGGCCATAAGAGAATGCGTAGTGAACTGATATGTCACCGGATACGGATAATACCAGCTTCCCCAGCCTCCCCAGTAGGACGGAGACCAGTAACCCGGATAGTCCAGCCACCAGTAAGGATCTACATAATCCGTATAATAATCTGTTTCCGCGATGTATGTCAGCTGTATGCCCAGATCGGCATGTGCCGGGTCGTCCTCATCCCTGACATCTTCGATGGCGACATATGTATAGCCTCTGGACTCCATCTGCGTCCTGAACTCTTCCACGAGTCTGTCAGTAAACGTATTCTTGACCGTATCGCAGGAAAAGCGCGAATCCAGCACCATGATGCTGTCCACCACCGTAAAAGTAGAGAATGAGCCGAAATCCGTCCCGGTATCATGTGATGTGGACACCAGAAATTCTCCGTCTGCATCCACCACGGAAGGCAGTTTCTGGCAAGACACGGCCACCGCCGCGCCTGCCAATGTCATAAACAATATGAATTTTTTCATTTTCCTGTAATTTTTATGCGCCTGTCGGCACAATGCAATTGTAATCCTTTATATATCAGAGAGAGGTCCCTTCAAATACCGTCGAGTGGGCGAAAGGCACCAGATTACCCTCCAGCCTGACGGTATTCGAACTGAATGTCGGGGACACTTCCACGAACACCCTGTTCGACCCCGGCGTAGCGGAAATCGATACGGAGGCATTCACTCCCCTGCCTGTCACGTTCATTGTCAGTCTGACACGGCCTTTCTTGTCCGTAGTCATCCTGAGATTCGATGCGATACCC
>CASGDV010000125.1 GCA_949300335.1 uncultured Bacteroidales bacterium
CGGAGACGCCTTCCCAGTTTCAACCCACGCGCACCTCGATTATTCATAAATATTTAATTATTAATAGGTTGCCAAAAATCTATTAATCAATTGCTTACATAAAAGACCGGTGCGCGTGGGTTGAGTTTTACTATGTCATCCCGACCGTATTATATAATAAAAAAGAGAGCGACGGTGAAGTCTATGACTTTTGGGTCATGTTTATGTGCAGATAAATTTTTTAACCATTATTTCATTCCTTGTTTTTTTTGTGTAAATTAGGACCTCGATTAATGACACAACAATAACCGGATTCAATTTTTTCAAAATGTCTGAAGATAGAAGAAGCTTTATCAAGAAAGCTGTTGCCGGAGTGGCAATGTTTACCATCCTTCCGAGAAATGTATTCGGCAAGATGGGAGGGGATAATGATTATGTCGCACCAAGCGACCAGCTGACACGAGGTATAATAGGAGTCGGGGGAATAGGCATGAGTTCCTATCATTTTCAAAGCGATTCCTCCTGCCGGCTTGTTGCATTATGCGATGTAGACAGCAATCATCTGGGCAGTGCGGTAAGACTGGCCAGGGAAAAATTCGGCGAGAATGTCAGGGCATATCATGATTTCAGGGACCTGATACATGATCCGAATGTGGATATCGTTCATATTGCCACACCTCCGCACTGGCATGGGATAATGGCCATGGAAGCTGCCAGGGCCGGAAAGGATATATTCTGTGAGAAGCCGATGACGCGGACAATCGGGGAAAGCAAGAGGGTTATGGAAGCGGTTAGACGGAACGGCAACATATTCAGATTGAATACATGGTTCCGTTTCAAGGATACGTTCTATGGCTTGGGCACGGAAGTCGAGCCTTTGAAGAAACTTGTGGACAGCGGACTTCTCGGCTATCCTCTGACTGTCAGGATATCCGGAGCTACTGGATTCGCTTGGAAATTTTTCTGGCGCGGAAAGGAAAACCTCAAACCGGAAACGGTACCTTCCAATCTTGATTATGACATGTGGCTCGGACCGGCTCCTTACAAACCGTACAATTCCCATAGGGTCCATCAGACATTCAGGGGATATTGGGACTATGACGGCGGAGGATTGGGAGACATGGGACAGCATTACATCGATCCGGTTCAGTATATTTTAGGCAAGGATGATACTTTTCCTGTCAGGGTCGAGGTGGATGCACCGCAGCAGCACCCTGATGCAATAGGGATATGGAGAAGAATAACATATACATATGAGGACGGATGCCGGATAATCCTTGAAGGAGAAGGCTTTGAAAGTGAAGGCAAGGTTCCTTATATAGAAGGTCCGAATGGGAAAGTGTACAAAGGATTCGAATGCACGATACCGAATGTGATGCAGCTGATCAACGAAATGCCGGATCCAAGACCGAGAAATACTGACTTTCTGGAATGTGTGCGGACCAGACAGAAATTCGCACTTGACGAGGTCATAGGGCATCACAGTTCCACAATTGTGAATATGGGTGTCTGTGCCCTCCGTCTGGGCCGTACCTTGAATTTCGATCCGGACAGGCAGATGTTTATCGGTGATGATGCCGCCAACAGGCTTATAGACCAGCCTGCGAGAGGTGTATGGGGACTGGAATGAATTGTTTTACTTTAAATGATGATCATAATGAGAAATTTTTACAGAATATATATTATTCCAGCAATTCTGCTGCTTTTCGTTTCCACAAACCTTGAAGGACAGGATGCCAGACAAAGGACAGTCGGAACTATCGTACAGGATGTCCTTGCCCAGATGCCTGCAGAGAATGCGGAGAAACTTTCTTCCGACATGAACGATCTGGCCACTTCAGCTCCGGAATCGGTAGTAATTCTTTCCGGAATGCTGGGTGACGCGGCGCTTGGCTCGAACAATCTTATAGAATATGCAATTAACGGGCTTGTGAACCATGTTTCAGGAAAGGAGGGCGGAAAATACAGGGCAATGGTAGCAGATGGACTCCTCACTGCTATAGACAAATGCGGTGATGAAGTGAACCGGAGATTTCTTATATCGCAGTTCGCTCTTGTTGCGGATGCTTCCGAAGCAGAAAGTCTCATGACCTATGCCTACGATGAGGAATATTCGTCATCGGTTGTCAATGCACTTGTCAGCATAGACGGGACGGAACCGCTCATCATGATGCTTGTGAAAGACGGAAAGGCAGAAAGGGGACTTCTTGCCTATGCTGCCGCTAAGAAACAGATGGAGGAGGCCGAACCTTATCTTCTGTCATGGTTGGAGGACTCCGATGAAGAATCTGAAGCTTTAATAGCTGAAGCATTAGCCGAGTGTGGAGGTAAAAATTCACTGAAACCTTTGTATAGGATATCCAAGGTTTCTTATGCAGAACTTCTCGCACGTCTGCTTGACATGGGGGAAACCAAAGTTGCCGTGAACGGTGCAAAAAAATTGCTTAAATCCGGTGAAACCAATCTGAAAGTTTCAGCGATGCAGACGATTATTGCCGCAAAAGGAAAAGATTGTATTCCCGAATTGGAAGCTGTGCTGAAAAGCGATGACCGGGTATACCGGAATGCGGTTTTGAACTTCATGACTCCTTGTACGGACAAAGCCCTGCTTGAGAACGTGTGTACAGGTTTGGGGAATATGGAGCCGGATACAAGGACGGATGTGATGAACTGGCTTGGAAACAATGATGCCCGGAGCTGCATTGATTACGTACTTTCATGTTTTGACGACAGCAATCCAGAAACAGTAATAGCAGCAATAGGCGCAGCCGGGAAAATTGGAGGTGAAAATGCCGCTGCAGCATTGTGTGATATGTTGTCCGGTGATTATTCCGTTTATGCATATAATGCACTCCTTTCATATGAAGGAGATTTGTCTGCCTTGCTAGCAGAGGCTCTTGGAAACGGGAAAGGTGACCTTACTCCTTATCTTTCACTTGCAGCTGACAGGGGATTGAAAAATCTGGCCGCGGACTTTTTTGCGGTAATTGAAAGAGATGACGAAAATGCCTTTGTTGCTAAAAAATATCTGTCCGGTGTGGTGTCAAATGACGATGTGCCGGAAATAGCTTCTCTTATCGAATCTTCAGGCGGAGATGATATGGAATTCCTGCAGACTGCCATGATTTCTGCCATGGAAGGCCTTGATGGCAACTCTGTTTTTTCCTTGGTATGCGGATTTATGGATGGTTCTGTCGATGCCTCCATGTACTATCCTGTTCTGGCTGTATCCGGTACCGATGAGGCCGTCAATGCCCTGGCCGAAGCTTATACCGGCGGCAGCATGGAAGCATTCGGCGGACTTATGACTATTGATAACAGAAATGCAGCCACTTTTCTGTATAATGCTGCATTGAAAGATAGTTCGATAGGGGAGAAAGTGGTCCCGAGACTTGTTGAACTGGCATCACGCTATTCCGATAGTGCGGAATCCGAATACCGCACATTGAAAGATGCATTGTCAATTTGCATTTCGGATGAAATGAAGGCAATGGTTTTGAACGCTTTGTCAGAACTCAATAACATGAGGGCTTTCCTCCTTGCCGGAGAATATCTTTATGATGTTGGTACTGCATATGTCGCAGCTGGAGTAGTCAAGAATATTGCAGCCAATACAACGGAAGAGATAGATTATTCACAGTTGTCAAAATATCTCGGAAAAGCAGCCGGGATATTTGCCGCACATGGGACTGCCGATGACGGTTATGCCGTAAAGGAAATAAACAAGCTGCTGAGTGAAGTCGAGCCTGTGCCTTTGTCGGAATTGACAGAGGAAGAGAAAAAAATGGGTTTCAGAATGTTGTTTGACGGCAGCAATTTGTCCGGATGGACAGGTGACAAAGAGGGATATACTGTCGTGAACGGGACAATAGATGTTTCTGCGGGATACGGGCCTTCCGGAAATCTATATACGGTAGATGAATATACTGATTTCATTTTCAGATTTGAATTCTGTTTTGTAAGGCCGGGAATCAACAATGGTGTCGGTATAAGAACTCCTCAAGGTGTTGATGCGGCATATGACGGAATGTGTGAAGTGCAGATTCTCGATCACGACGATCCGATATACAGGGATTTGCATGAATATCAGGTACACGGTTCTGTATATGGTGTAATACCAGCAAAACGGATAAAACTTAAACCTTTGGGAGAATGGAATACAGAGGAGATTGTTGTCAAGGGTGATAATATAAAAGTTACTGTTAACGGAGAAGTCATAGTCGATGGGAATATAAGGGAAGCTTGTAAAGGACATAATGTGGCTCCTGATGGCGGAGATATCAATCCGTATACGGTAGACAGGAGAAATCATCCTGGAATGTTCAACAAAAAGGGTCATATAGGCTTTCTGGGACATGGAAGCGGACTTAAAATAAGGAATGTGAGGATATTGGAACTTGGAGATTAAGCATTTATATGTATCTTTGCGCCGTTTTTGAACCAGGCAGATATGAAATTTTTCCATAGAGACGAGCGGCCTTCGTGGGCTGTTTCCCTGATTCCTTTCATTGTCCTTATCGCCACGCTGTTTGTGGTAATCAAGGTTTTCGGTTCGGACGCGCTGTCGGGAGCGAGTCAGGTGTCCCTGCTTTTCGCTTCTGGCGTTGTTGTTGCGATATCCATGTTGTTCTACAGAATTCCATGGCTGGATTTTGAAGAGGCGATACTTGACAACATAAGGTCAGTCGGTTCAGCAATCATCATTCTTCTTCTGATAGGTGCAGTAGCCGGTTCCTGGATGATCAGCGGCATTGTTCCTTCGATGATCTGTTACGGAATGAAAGTTCTTGCACCGGAGATTTTCCTGTTTGCGTCATGTGCCGTCTGTGCTCTGATTTCAGTAATGACAGGCAGTTCATGGACGACTATTGCCACTATAGGAGTTGCGCTTATTGGGATTGGTACAGCACACGGTTATGAACCGGGTTGGACTGCCGGTGCTATTATATCAGGAGCATATTTCGGGGACAAGATTTCCCCGTTGTCAGATACAACCGTACTTGCCTCATCTTCAGCAGGAACGCCGCTGTTCAAGCATATAAGATATATGCTTGTTACGACAATTCCTTCTTTTGTGATTGCCTTGTCGGTATTTCTTGCAATCAGCCTGTTTCATGATAACGCAGATGCAGCACGTATATCGGACTTCTCGAATGATCTGCAGCGGAATTTCAATATTTCCCCATGGCTGATGATTGTACCATTGCTTACAGGAATACTGATAGCAAGGAAAGTTCCTGCAATACTGACATTGTTCACGGCTTCTGTTATGGCAGGTGTTGCTGCATTGTTTTTCCAGCCGGATGTAGTTGCTGAAGTATCCGGAAATGCCCCGGGGGAAATAGGGTTTTCCGGTGCATTCAAAGGGCTCTTCATTACATATTACGGTGCTACATCCATCGATACTGGAAATGAAGTCCTGAACAATCTGATTGCCACCAGGGGTATGACCGGAATGCTGAATACAGTTTTTCTGATAATATCCGCAGTCATATTCGGGGGAGTACTGGTCGGAAGCGGGATGTTGCAAAGCCTTACCGATGTCCTCATCAGATGTGTTTCCAGGAGGGTGAGTATCGTTGGCTCGACCGTCGGTACAGGAATCTTTTCAAATATGATAACGGGAGACCAATATCTTTCAATAATCCTTACATGCAGTCTGTATAAAAAGCTCTATAATGAAAAAGGGTATGAACCCAGACTGCTGAGTCGTTCTGTCGAAGATTCGGCAACAGTAGTATCAGTTCTGATTCCGTGGAATTCATGCGGAATGACACAGGCTACGGTTCTTAAGGTACCTACACTTGATTATCTCCCATATTGTCTGTTCAATATTATATCTCCATTGATGTCTGTTTTTATTGCACTAATAGGTTATAAAATTGTTAGGAAATCAAATTGATTTTCTTATATTTGCAGAGCCTAAAATATAGGCGGTAATTTAGAAATTTTAAAAACTGGTCATTATGAAGGATTTAAAGGGTACAAAGACTGAAGCCAATCTTCAGACTGCGTTTGCCGGTGAATCACAGGCTCGCAACAAGTATACTTATTATGCGTCAAAGGCAAAGAAAGACGGTTACGTACAGATAGCCGAACTTTTTGAAGAGACTGCCAACAATGAAAAGGAACATGCCAAGATATGGTTCAAACTTCTTCATGGCGGCGAGATTCCGTCTACCGAGGTAAATCTGCTTGATGCTGCAGAGGGAGAAAACTATGAGTGGACAGATATGTACGCAGGCTTCGCTAAAGAGGCACGCGAGGAAGGTTTTGAAGAGATCGCGGTTCTTTTCGAGAAGGTTGCTGCTATTGAAAAGATGCATGAAGAGCGTTACCGCAAGCTTCTCTCCAATGTGAAGGATGGATTGGTATTCTCAAGAGATGAGGATATGATATGGGAATGCTCTAATTGCGGTCATATCGTTATTGGAAAGAAAGCTCCGGAAATCTGTCCTGTATGCAAACATGCGAAGAGTTTCTTCAAGATTCATGCTACTAACTATTGATGAATCCTGTACAGGTACGGTATGAACGCTTTCATTTTGAAATCCGTATATCCGTATGAGATTAAGAGGATGGCCTAAGACTCGCAGGCCATCCTCTATTTTTTTTGAGTTACTTTAATTCCTCCCTTTTGACGTATTCTGTTCATTGGATTTTGATTCAGTAATATATGCTGGCAGTTTTTTCCCGGCAGAATGAAAATTAAAGGGATGACCCTAAAGTCGCAGACTTTTTGAGGTCATCCCTTTTGATTATTCCTGTTGAATATAATTCTGCAGTACTCCGGTATTACAATACCATGAGTGCAGCAACCAAAGAAAGAATGGCATAGAATTCAGGAAGAGCTGCATAAATCATAGTGTTTGTAAGCACATCGTGCCCCTGGGATATACCAACTATACCGTTGGCACAAACCTGTCCCTGACGTATTGCAGAGAAAAGGCATACTATTCCTACGCCGAGTCCGACTCCGAAAAGCAGCGGACCGTTTGCCGCAAAGTCACTACCTAGCCACATGACAAATGCAACAAAACCGTAAAGACCCTGAGTAGCAGGCATCGCTGAAAGCAGCATGTAGTTGGCCGATTTGTCAGGATTCTTTTTCAGTGCGCCTTCTGCAGCATTGCCGACAATAGTTGTTCCGATACAACTGCCAATTCCGGAGAGGCCTAACATGAGGCCGAGACCGAGAAAACCTAGAATTTCGTTCATAATTGTTTTATTTTAAATTGTTGATTTTATAGTTATTCGTTTATTGATTTGTCAAGGGTAAGCGGGTTGTATCCCTTTCCTTTTCCTTCATATCCGGAGTTCTTGAAATACTCTACGAAAGTGAGTCGTAATGGATGTACAAACGCACCGAGGCATGACATTGCAAGATTAAGTGCATGTCCGAGAACCAGAATGAGTGCGAAACCTATCCAGTTAAGGCCCGGTACTGGAATGCCATCCAAAATCATTCCTGCGAGATTGTTGAAGGCATTACCCAACATTCCTCCGGCAAGGCCGAGCGCATAAAGACGCAGATAACTGAGCACATCTCCAAGAAGGCCGGTTGCCATATTGTAGGTATCCCATAGTCCCGAGCCGATATTTATCAGAGGATTTCTCCCCGGGTCATTGAATATGTATATTCCTAGTCCGGAAATTATTCCTATAGTTATGACCGCCCACTTCGTGACATTCTCATCCATTACACCGAGCATTGCGAGTCCTGCTATACAGATGCCTCCGACAATGAGAATCAGCCATGCCCATGAACTTATGGTCTGTTTGAACCCGAAGCGTTTGGTATATCCTATGGCTTTTATGGTCATGGCCAGGCATATATGGAATATACCGATACCCAATGCAAGGACCATCTGTGACGAGTAACCTGCGATTTCACCGGTAATCATGACACTTTTAAGCCATTGTGGCACCCATGAACTTTCCGCAAGGTTTATTCCGAAGAATGTTCCGAGAACTATTCCCACGAAGAATGTTCCTATACCGAGTGTCGTTACAAGAGGACCCAGCTTTGCCATGCTGCCGCTGCCTTTTTTCAAAAGGAAACCCAGAATGAACAAAATTATTCCGTAACCTGCATCACCCATGCACATTGAAAAGAACAGAAGGAAGAACGGAGCCAGAACCGGTGTCGGGTCGAATTCACTGTATAGCGGCATTCCGTACATACCGGTAAGTACTTCGAACATACTTGCAAACCTGTTGTTCTTTAGTTTGATCGGAGGATTGTCCTCCTCTGTGGCCTCTTCCTTTATATATGCCAGATTCATTTGGTCAAATTCGGCACATAGCTGCGCTTCATCCGCAACCGGTGCAAAACCTTCGAATATACTGATTCTGTCTTCTGCCGTCGTCGTAACGGATACTGACGCAAGATACATGTCGAGCTCCAGCAACAGTTCTTTCCGTTTTTCTTCCAGTTCGGAAATTCTGTCCTTGAGACAAAGAAGTGTTGCCTTCCGAGTGATGATTTCAGTTTTTATTCTGTCAATCTCCGCAGCTGACTCCTTCCAGCTTCCTGCAGGTGCGTCCGTTTCTTCAACCGGGAAATCATATTCGCCCTCAACGGGAGCAACCGTGACAAAATGTACGTTGCCGCCTTCTTCATTGATTATCTGGAGAGGATAGTTGTTTTCCCATTCCCTGTCGAATTTCTTCTGAGGAACTGCATAAAATCTTATTCTGTATCCTGCAGATTCCAGTCTTGACAGTGATTCCGGATCGAAATCACCCCACAGCAATCTGGATTTCATTTCCCTTGACAAGGCGCCAAGTTCGTTTTCCAGCTTTTCGATTGCCGACAACGTATCCTCCGCAATCTGTATGGTGTCTTCACCCAACTGCAGGGATGCGGCTTTGCCGGATATGGCCTCAGCATCTTCCGACTTGCCGTAATCTACCTTCCTGAGGACAGAAATTATTCTGTTCATTTCCTTGGATTTGTCAAGAAGTCCGGAGGAAGTCGTATCTACCGGCCTTTTGGAACGCGTGATGTCAACAACGCCGTATTCACGGAGCTTTTCCAGAAATCCTTCACATTCTTCGGTGAGAAGTATGAAGGTATATTTGGTCATTTCAGTTATCATACTGTTCCTCCTCTTCTAGTTCATGTCTGCTTTTCACGATTTTGGAAGCTGCCTTTGTCAGGTTTTCCTCGTCTTCCATATATCGTTTGATCTTTCTTATGGCCTCCTGATAACCGGGAATCTGTACTTTTTCGTAAAGATTCACTTTCTGGGTGGTTTTCTTGCGCTGGAAATCCAGAATCCTGCCTTTTTCCATATAGACTTCGGATTCTATGCCGAGACGTGACAATTCTTTGAGAATCGCAACTCCGTCTGCATACCAAGCCGGTTTGGAAAAGGCATTGAATTCGTTGATTTGATAGGTGATCTCACCAAGTTCCGGTGTTTTCACTCCTGCAACCTTTACAGTCTTGAGGTCTACATCCGTAATGCTGATGAGTCCGCCGTCGAATTCATTCCACAAAGCGGCAAGATAATCGTACTTTTTCATGGAGGCTTCCAGATCCGCAATAAGTTTCTCCGAATATTCCTTGGCTTTCCTCACTTCAAGACGGAGAGCGGATTCCTTGTTCTTCAGGGTAGGAAGAGCATTCTGCCTCATCTTGAGCTGTTTGCCGATGTTGTTCAGAGAAGTCTTATTATATTGGAATTTGATTGCCATTATAATTGTCTTTTATTTGTCCGATTATTTACCTTTCCAGTATTTGTCAATCATGGCCTGCTTGATACCCGTTTCAGCTTTCGTGAAGTATTTGCCGAACAGTTCCCAGGCAGTATCGAGCATTTCATCGATGCCGAGATTCACGTCTATTGCCAGAAGTCTGGTAGCATAGTCCTTTGCATAATCAAGGCATCTGAGGTCATAGTCACTCAGGTCAAATCCGTTTTCGAGCTTTGTCTTTGCATTCTGTGCATCGGAATAAAGCCTTACGGATGCATTCATGACCTGACCGTGGTCTTCCCTGGTTTTCTTTCCCTGAACAAGCTGCTTAAGACGTGACAAGGAACGGAACGGGTCTATGATTACCTTTCCGGAATCCGGGTCCGCACGAAGGAAAAGCTGCCCTTCAGTGATATATCCGGTATTGTCCGGTATTGCATGGGTAATGTCTCCGTCGTTAAGTGTCGTGACAGCGATGATGGTTATGGAGCCTCCGTCAGGAAGCTGTACAGCCTTTTCGTATATCTTTGCGAGGTCGGAATACAGTGAACCCGGCATGGAATCTTTAGAAGGAATCTGGTCCATACGGTTGCTTACAATGCTCAGGGCATCAGCATAAAGAGTCATGTCAGTAAGCAGTACCAGAACCTTTTCATTCTTGTCGACTGCGAAATATTCCGCTGCCGTAAGAGCCATATCCGGAATAAGAAGACGTTCAACAGGAGGCTGCTCTGTAGTATTCACGAAACTTATGATTTTTTCAAGTGCCCCTGCAGATTCGAATTCATGTTTGAAGTACAGGTAGTCATCATTAGACAGTCCCATTCCTCCAAGGATAATCTTGTCTACATCGGCTCTCAGGGCAACCTGCGCCATCACGTTGTTATATGGTTGGTCCGGATCCGCGAAGAAAGGAATCTTCTGACCTGATACGAGAGTGTTGTTAAGGTCTATCCCGGCGATTCCTGTCGGAATAAGTTCGGAAGGCTGTTTCCTTTTGTAAGGATTGACAGACGGTCCGCCAATCTGCCTTTCTTCTCCTTCTATTTCAGGACCTCCGTCTATCGGCTTTCCGTATGCGTTGAAGAAACGTCCGGCCAGCGAATCACTTACTTTCAAAACCGGAGGTTCTCCCAGAAATGCAACTTCCGCATCAGTAGGTATGCCTTCAGTACCGGAGAAAACCTGAAGGGTCACCAGATCGCCTTTTGTTTTCACGACCTGGGAGAGTTTGCCGTCCACTATGGCAAGCTCGTCATTGGAAACACCCTTGGCTTTCAGCGAAACCGTAGCCTTGGTGATTGCTTCCAACTGCATATATGTTTTTTGAAATGCCTTATTTGCCATTGCTAAGAAGATTATTGAGTTGTTCCTGATATTTGTTGAAGTTTTCTCCAAGGAATTCAGAATAGTTCATCTGCCTGAGTATATTTATCAGTTCCTTGAAAAAGTCCCTGCATTTTTCGAAATCATCGAACGTGAATTCCCTGTCACATATTCCGAGCACAAGTTCAAGCATGTATTTCTGCCTTTCAAGAGGACACAATGCGTCAATCGCATCGAATGCATCCTGCTGCAGAATCACGAAGTCTATGAGTTCGGATTTCCAGAACACTTCATGATAGCTCATAGGCACTCCGTCATCTCCGAGGATGTTGATCTGTTCGTTGGCCTCCTTTCCTTTTCTTATGATATTTTTGGCCTTTTCAACCATCTCTACCCATCCTTTGGTTATTTTCTCGGACAGATATTCCTGAATTTCAGGGTACTCCAGATATTTTGAATAAGAGTCTATCGGATTTACAGCCGGGTACCTTTTCTTGTCAGCCCTGTTCTGTTCGAGAGCGTAAAAACATCTGGCAGCCTTCTTAGTGGATTCCGTCACAGGCTCCTTGAGGTTTCCTCCGGCAGGGGAGACCGTACCTATGAATGTTACGGAACCTGTTTTACCGTTGTTAAGTATGACCATCCCCGCTCTTGAATAGAAGTTGGAAATGATGGCAGACAAGTCAACCGGGAAGGCGTCCGCACCAGGCAGTTCTTCCATACGGTTGCTCATTTCACGGAGAGCCTGGGCCCATCTGGATGTGGAGTCTGCCAGAAGGAGGACTTTAAGTCCCATGGCCCTGTAATATTCGCATATTGTCATTGCCGTATAAACGGAAGCCTCTCGTGCCGCTACAGGCATGTTTGACGTATTGCAGATGATGGTTGTCCTTTCCATGAGATGCCTTCCGGTATGAGGGTCGATCAGTTCAGGAAATTCCGTGAATATTTCAACGACCTCATTTGCACGTTCACCGCATGCCGCCATGACTATGACATCGGCATCACCCTGTTTTGCAATAGCATGCTGAAGGACAGTCTTTCCGCATCCGAATGGTCCAGGAATGAAGCCTGTCCCTCCTTCCGCGATAGGATTGAGGGTATCTATTACCCTTACTCCGGTTTCCATTATTCTCGAAGGCCTCGGTTTTTCCCTGTAATTCTTGATGGCTACTTTTACAGGCCATTTCTGGGTCATTGTGACATTCACGTCTTCTCCGTTTTCGTCTGTCAGTACGGCAATTACATGATCGATGTTGTACTGTCCTTCCGGAACTATGGATTTGACTGTATATTCTCCCTTGAATGAGAACGGGACCATTATTTTATGTGGAAGCCATCCTTCCTTGACTTCACCGAGCCAGTCTGCAGCCGAAACCTTGTCTCCTGTATTTGCAATAGGAGTGAAATCCCACAGCTTTTCGTGATTCAGCGGATCAGTATATTCACCTCTCTTGAGAAATACACCGGTCATTGTCGTAAGGTCATTCTGCAAACCGTCATATGAACTCGAAAGCAATCCCGGACCCAATGTGGCTTCCAGCATCCTGTCCTCGAATTCCACCATGCATCCGTTTTTCAAACCTCGGGTGCTTTCAAAAACCTGAACAGCGGCATTTTTCCCGTTTACCTTGATGACTTCCGCCATGAGCCTGGTTTCTCCGAGGGTAATGTAGCATATTTCGTTCTGAGCTACAGGACCGTCGGTTTCCACTGTCACAAGGTTGGAAACTATGCCTGTTACCTTTCCTGTACTTTTCATAATTATATTGTCTTGTATATTATTTCTGTTTAACCGTCATATTCCACGCCTTTGAATGTTCCCCTGACTTCATTCACCAGTTTTCTGAACATTTCACGTCCTGTAGCCTCATCCAGTTCATACCATCTTGAGACAATCTTGAGCTTGGAAATGAAGGCGAGAATCAGATTGATGTCAAAGTAATGGAATACGGACAAATTGTCAATCTTGTCCCACATGAGATTGTCAATGTCACGTTCCCTCATAAGGATATCCTTCCCCTGCAGGATTCCGTTGAGTTTTGTTTCTTCTTCAAAATCCCCGCATGGAATATCTATGGTGTCCCGGTCAGATTTCCTTCCCAAAGCCTTGTTCAGGAATCTTACTTTGGTATTCCTGACATTCAGGTCGAAACTGAAGTATTCCCGTATGAATCCGTTGGCATGAGAAAGCGCCTCCTTGTAGAATTCAGGCGTAAGATTGTCGGAATCGAAACCTCTGAGGAGAAAATCAATCAGTCTGCAGTCCTTTTCGGAGCATTGTTCCCTGATTTCCTGGATGTGGGATTCCGGTTTTCTGTCGCTGAATTTCCAGTCGGGGACAAGGACGGGAAGACTCGCTATGATATATTCGTAATTGTTCATGCCGTGTCATTTAACCGAACAGAATCTTTTTGGTAGCCGGGCGCAGATACTCGGAAATAAGCTCATTGAACGTATCTTCCGTAAAACTTACGAAATAGCTTCCGTCCTTGGGGCCTATTGTGAATCCTCCCGAAATCTTCTTTGAAAATTCCGCTTTGATTCCAGCATTGAGAATTTTGGACAATTCATTTTTTATGAAAGGCTCCGTTTCTTTTTTCAGAGATTCCGGAAGTATGATTTCAAGGTCCGCAGGTCCGTCAAGAGTGAATTTTTCCGCAATGGATTTTATTATTTCCTTTATGAATTCAGGTGAGGAAAGCGCTGCTTTTGTCTTATCGTTTACGAATTTGGAAACAATAATGTTCTCAATATCCTGTTTCGTCGCTGTAATGCTTTGATTTGCAGCCATCTTTAAATCTCCTGTGACTTTTGTTCCCAAATCGTCCGCATCTTTTCTGGCCTTGGCGATGATGGCTGCAGCCTCTTCATTAGCTTTGGCTATGATTTCTTCAGCCTTTGATTTTGCCTGTGCGACAATGGCCTCACCTTCCTGTTTTCCTTTGGACAGTCCCTCGTTATAGAGTTTTTCTGTCAGTTCCTGCAATTTGTTCTGCATAGTATAGAATTTATTTAGTTTTCATCATACATCGTTCCGACACGAACGAACCCTAGCAAATTTAGGAAATTGTATCCGTGAAAACAATCAAAATCCATGCAAATAACTGTTAAATTGCAGGCAAAATATCCGAAATGTATAAATAAATATCCGAAACGGACAAATGAATATATTAAACAGGCAAAATAATCGTCGGTTATCCGAGAAATCCCAGCAGAATTCCTGCTGCGACAGCAGAACCGATGACGCCGGCTACATTCGGGCCCATGGCATGCATAAGGAGGTGATTGTCCTTGTCGAATTCTCTTCCTACCATTTCCGATACCCTTGCGGAATCGGGAACAGCGGAAACCCCGGCATTGCCTATAAGAGGATTAATCTTTTTTCCCGGTTTGAGGAAAAGGTTCATGAATTTCACGAACAGTACCCCTGAAGCTGTTGCTATTACGAAAGAAAGCAGCCCCAGAATGAAAATCTTGACCGATGTGGCAGTCAGGAACTTGTCTGCCTGGGTCGAGCAGCCTACGGTCACTCCGATAAGTATAGTCACGATATCTACCATCGGCCCTCTTGCTGTCTCGGCAAGTCTTCTGGTAACTCCGCTTTCCTTGAGAAGGTTGCCGAAAAAGAGCATGCCAAGAAGCGGCAGTCCGGAAGGGACGATGAACGCGGTCAGAAGAAATCCCGCGATAGGAAAAATGATTTTTTCTTTTTTGCTGACCTGTCTTGGCGTCTCCATTTTTATCAGCCTTTCCTTTTTTGTGGTGAGAAGAAGCATGATAGGTTTCTGGATTACAGGAACCAGTGCCATGTAGGAATAAGCGGATACTGCAATAGCACCCATTAGGTCGGGCGCCAGCTTGGATGAGAGAAAAATGGCAGTCGGGCCGTCAGCTCCTCCGATTATGCCGATGGCTCCGGATTCGTTCGGCGCAAATCCCATGTGAAGTGCTATCATGTATGCACCGAATATTCCCATCTGGGCAGCTGCACCGATTAGCATGAGCCTCGGACGGGATATCAGGGCAGAAAAATCAGTCATGGCTCCGATTCCAAGGAAAATGAGAGGCGGATACCATCCTTTCTGGACTCCCTGATAGAGTATGTTCATTACGGAACCATCTTCATATATCCCTATGTTCAAACCGGGGAACATAGGGATATTTCCGATGATCATTCCGAATCCGATCGGAACAAGAAGCAGCGGCTCCCATTCTTTCTTGATGGCAAGAACGATGAAGAAGATACCGATGCATATCATGACTATATGCTGCCATGTCATATTGGCAAAACCGGTATATTGGAAAAACTGCTGCAGGCTGTCAACGATCGTATTCATGGAATTCGTGTTTGTTTATGCAATGGTGACGATAGGTGCTCCCTCAAGAACAGAGTCACCCTTGTTGACATGTATTGCTGTAACTGTTCCGGCAGAAGCGGCTTCTATCGCATTTTCCATCTTCATAGCTTCGAGTACTGCAACCTGCTGTCCGGCCTGTACTGAATCTCCTACTTTTACCGATACTTCTATTATGACTCCCGGAAGCGGTGAAGTTACAGGTTTTCCGTTTCCTTTTGCCGGAGCTGCCGGAGCCGGAGCTGCAGTCTGCTGTACTGTTTGTGCTGCCGGAGCCGGTGCTGCAGTCTGGACCGGAGCCTGCTGTACAGGCTGCGTGTTTTCCATTTCTACTGTATATTCTGTTCCGTTCACTGATACTGAGGCAGTATTGCCTTCAACGGAATTGATGGCCACGTTATATTCGTTGCCGTTGATTTTGAATTTATACTCTTTCATGATTTGATGTTTTAATTATTTCTTTACCGGTATCTGGCGCAATGTAAAATGTCTGGAAGCCCACGCGCTGAGAGTAGGCTTAATTGTGATTGCAAAACTTTCCTGATCATGGACGCAGTCATCCATGTACAGATGGAGAGCCATTGAAATTGCTGCGAAAATTTCTCCTCCGCATTCCTTTTCCAAAGCCATCGCAATAGCAAGCGCAACTTCCTTTTCTTGTTCTGATTTCATTTTTTTACCTGTTTGTTTAGTGGTAATCTTATTTTTCCCGCTGAATATCCTTCCGGTAAGGCTGTAGCACAGATACAACAAAGCTAAAGCGAAAAAGACAACTGAAATGGATGTAATGCTTATGATTATTCCATGTCTGTCTTTTCCAGCCAGTATCTGACTTTTCGATGCAGTATCTGCAACAGAATTCTGCATGAGAGGCGTCGGTTCCGTGACTTTTGTACTGAATACTCTTCCTTTGTTGTCTTCAGCTATTCTGCTTACGGATTTGTCCGGTCCTATGTCGCCTGGGACTGACAGCGAGTCTATTATTGTTTTGCCGTCATTGCTCGTCAAATATATTGTCGAGCCTCCGGCAAGTATGAAATTTACGTAAAATGTTCCGGATGTTTCCTTTCCGTCCGCAAAGAACAGTGCGAGCTGGCGCGGACCGAGTTTCGTCCGTACGTCGCCTTTAGGGATGATGTTCTTTTTAAGATTATCCCTGTCATCGGAAATATAACAACCCCCGAAGTCGACAGTACCGTATGAATTGTTGAGAATTTCAATCCATCCGCACCTGTTTCCGTAGCCGTCGGCAATTCCCGCAGTATTGCTGACCAGAACCTCGTTTATCATGAGACCTGATACATGCTGTGCGGAAACTGTTGTGCAACAGAGTGCCAGAATACCGGAGAGTAAACATTTTACGGACATGGAACAGCGTTTATAGAGGGAGATTATCGTGTTTCTTGGCAGGATTCGTAACCTTTTTGTTTGCCAGTTGTTCAAGAGCCCTGATGACACGGAAACGGGTGTTTCTAGGTTCTATCACATCATCGATATAGCCGTAGCTGGCTGCATTGTACGGATTGCAGAACAAGTCATTATATTCCTGCTTTTTCTCTTCGGCAACACGTATTTTTTCGGCCGGATCCTCTATGGCCTTGATTTCCTTGGAATAAAGGATTTCGACTGCACCATCCGCACCCATTACGGCGATGTTGGCTGACGGCCATGCATAGTTGATATCACCATGGAGCTGTTTGCAGCTCATCACTATATGTGAACCTCCGTATGATTTCCTGAGCGTCACGGTAACCTTAGGTACAGTAGCTTCTCCATAAGCATAAAGGAGTTTTGCACCGTGTACGATTATTCCTCCGTATTCCTGCTGCGTACCGCAAAGGAAACCCGGTACATCCACGAGCGTCACGAGCGGGATGTTGAACGCATCGCAGAACCTTACAAAGCGTGCGGCCTTGCGGGAAGCATTGATATCCAGCACTCCTGCAAGTATTTTCGGCTGGTTGGCCACAATACCCACGGATTTCCCGTTCATGTGTGCGAAACCTATTATGATGTTCTTTGCCCAACTTTTGTGTATCTCCAGGAATTTTCCGTCATCGACAATGCTTCCGATAACCTTGTACATGTCATAAGGCTTGTTAGGACTGTCCGGAATAATCTCATTCAGCATGTCGTCTACTCTTCCGGCAGGATCGTTTGTCGGAACATACGGAGCTTCTTCCATATTGTTCTGCGGAATGAAACTAAGGATGTCCTTGATGACCTGTATTCCTTCTGTCTCGTTTTCTGCTGCAAAATGTGCCACGCCGCTTTTGGTCGCGTGGATACTTGCACCGCCGAGTTCCTCCTGGGTTACGACTTCACCGGTAACGCTTTTTACGACGGCCGGTCCGGTAAGGAACATGTAGGAGGTATCCTTGATCATGATGTTGAAGTCGGTAAGGGCAGGGGAGTATACGGCTCCGCCGGCACAAGGACCGAAGATTCCTGAAATCTGAGGTACGACACCTGATGCCATTATATTTCTCTGGAAAATTTCACCGAAACCAGCAAGTGCACATATGCCTTCCTGAATTCTTGCTCCGCCCGAGTCATTCAAACCGATGCATGGAGCTCCGTTTTTCACGGCCATGTCCATTACCTTGCATATTTTCTGTGCCATCGTTTCTGAAAGAGAGCCTCCGGAAACAGTGAAGTCCTGAGCAAATACATAGACAAGTCTTCCGTCGATGGTACCTTGACCGGTTACAACTCCGTCTCCGTCAAATTTCGTCTTTTCCATTCCGAAATTGGTGCAACGATGCTGGACGAACATGTCATATTCTTCGAAACTGCCTTCATCAAGCAGCATTGCAATTCTTTCGCGGGCAGTGAACTTCCCCTTCGCATGTTGGGCGTCGATTCTTTTCTGTCCGCCTCCCATGCGGGCCTTTGCCCTGCGTTCAACCAATTCTTTGATCTTTTCTTGTTGAATACTCATAACTCTGATTTTTAGTTTCGTCTCTTTAACAAATAGATGCAAATATAAGGATTTAAGTAATATACAGCTAAACTTTTCAGGAAAAATAATATTTGCATATACTGACATGGAATAAAAAGGGGGCGGCCCCAAAGTCATAGAGTTTACTGTCGCTTTCTTTTTTTTTATTATAAAATACGGTCAGGATGACATAGTAAAACTCAACCCACGCGCACCGGTCTTTTATGTAAGCAATTGATTAATAGATTTTTGGCAACCTATTAATAATTAAATATTTATGAATAATCGAGGTGCGCGTGGGTTGAAACTGGGAAGGCGTCTCCG
>CASGDV010000126.1 GCA_949300335.1 uncultured Bacteroidales bacterium
AACTCATATCCTTCCGGAACAAGGTACATGTGGCACCGGTCAATAGGAATCCTTATTCTCAGCATGGCACCGGCATCATATTGGCTGAGGTCTATCTTGAAATGCGCTATCTTCAATTTTCCCGTGCTGTTCTCAAAAGTCAGCGTGTCGCTTACGGTTACTCCGTTCTGAACCACCTGATACTCGATAGGGATTTCGGCCTCGTCGCTACAGATATGAAGGACGAACCGTTTGTGGTCGTCGCTGATGGCGGATTCGAGGTAATGGGGAAAGAACAGAATGTTGTATTCATTGTAATGACAGACATATTCCAGGAATCTGAGATTGAATGTTAATAAATATCTGCCTGCTTCTACAAGCAGGGTGGTATATTCATTGTCTGGTGTGAGGTAACCATTCTCACAACAGTCATAATAATCTTTCATGAACAGGGCGATATAATTATTGGTCTGTATATCGTATAGCAGTGAGTCTGCATGGTATATATCTTTGTTTTCACCTCTGTCGACAATCATTTTTATGAACTCCTGCACTTTCAGGTTCCTTTCGCTGGAGCTGATTGCCATCACCTCTCCGTATGGCGAATTTTGGAAATTCATCGACTGGAATTTTTCCCAGAATGCATCTATTGCATTGAATGCCGGTTCGGCTTGTTGTGCAATATTGATTCCGATAGTGGGAGTGATGGTAACCACGTATGGTTTGGTATCAATGGCCATGCACTTGAATGTTCCTCCATTGCTGACTTGCAGTAAGGGATAGATCCCTTTTGCACTGGCATCAAAAACGATGGCCGAAGTGGTTCCGTTCTCTTCCTTCTGCACGGGCATATAGTATCCGTTCACCCTTTCGTTGGTATACGTCCTTACAGGGATGTAACTGCTTTGTGCAAAGCTGAATACGGGTTCCGGATACGAAGGAGTATATTCAACAGCTGATTGAGGCACATATACATACTCGTTTTTCAGGCCGATGCCCGTGCTGTCGGTAGCATTCTCCGTTTCATACTCAAATACGTTCTGTTCAATCAGTTTACCGTTTTTCAGTCTGCTCTGCTTGATGACGGGGGTCAGCACATTAGCCGCCTGCATGCGCGCGATGGTGCTGTCTTGCGCGTCGGTCTCCGTTACGTGCTGCGTTGCCTGCACATAGACGTCTCCCTTAGAGTCGGTAGTCTCTGTGCGTGTGGGTTGCAGTGAATGCTCCAGATTGTCATAGTGCAACACCGTTTTCTGATAGGGGGTGCGCTGTGCCGTAAGGTCGATGTCCGATTCGTCGGGTTCTGTGGTTACCGTTCCGCTGAATTTATACATCCGCTGTTCCTTCAGCAGTGTTTTTCCACCGTAGCGCAGATGATAGTTCTGAGTGGGGCGGGCGTATCCCTGCGTGCGGGGATAGATGTTGGGAAGATACAGTTTGCTGTATGGTGAGAACGAATGTCCGGCTCCCAGACTGATGCTTCCTTGTGTGCTGTAATACAGACTGAGATAGTCCTCATCCATATAATATTCGTCGGCCTGCATCTGAAAGATGTTTTCCCGGTATTGGAGCAGCGAGTCGGCGGCAATGAAAGCATCTGTTGTTGCAGGGAATATGAATCTCATTTCTGTTTCATTAAACGACTTGTCGGTAAGGTAATAATTCTTGGTCATCTCCAGCAAGTTCCCGTTGTTGTCATATTGTGCGGTAGCCAGAGGAAGACCGTATAGCCAGAACGGATAGAGGATATCCAGTGAAACCGCATCCGGGAATCGTTTCGGCACGTGAAACCAGTAGGCCGTAGTTCCTTTGTGGTTGATTTGTTCCAATACGAACGGATAGTATACTCCGTTGTTTCCGGTACTGATCATGGCGGTTCCTTTCGTCTGGATGCGCGATGTCATGATTCTGTCGGTTCCGCTGCGGTATGAGTAGTCGAAGTCATTGTAGATATAGTCATGCACCAGCCTGCCGTTTTCCGGATAGCTGTAGCTGATGGTGTCGGCAGTGTCTAGAGAAACATTGTCGAGAACGATGCTTTTTATCCGGAGTCCTCCGTATCGGTTTCCGGGCAATCCCATATCCATTGTGCTTACGCGGTTTGTTTCGTAATCCAGTCTGATTTTGTCGCCTCCGTCGAGTGTGATTCCTTTCAGAGTCAGGTCTTTTGAATATTCATCATCGGCCCATGGAACATAATTTTCCCTGAAGGTCTCTTCTCCCGATAATACTTTAGGACGTTTAAATCCCCATAAGTCGGTGTATGCAGTTGTATTCATGGACAATTGGTAATAATCGAAACAGGTGGTGCTTATCGTCGTGAGGTCTTTCCCTGAAAAGGAAATACTTTTCAGAAGGTAAGAATCGATATTGAGATCATAGCACGATACCAGACTGTCTGGGTGTTGATAGAGCTCAATGCGTTCCAGTTTTTTGTTGTAAGATGGCCCATACGTGAAGCGGATACATTTGTCTTCGCATGAAATGCTGCTTAATAAAGGAGTATAGGTGTAGTAAGAAGTAACGTTGTCTACTTCTTTTTCTGTAACATAGATTGCCTCTGTCAGGTACTGCGAAATGCAGGTTTTGGCGCTTTGCAACGCATTGATGATATACGAAGAATTCGGATAACCGTATGATGAGTAATAGGAAATGAGGCTGTTCAGTTCATTGTAAAGGTCGTATGATACGCTGCCCAGTTGGGTGTAGCTGGCCAGTGTACCCATAATTCTCCGATTGTTGGCAATAACAGAACTGGCAACGCCTGCTCCGGGATTTTCCAGCCATGTTCTTGTCTCCGTGAATATGTAAAGAGGGGTATCTATTGATATTTTATTTGAAGAATCCTGAATCCACATGTTGGCATCTTGTATCGCTTTATTGAATTGCGACTTGTATTTGGAAAAGTCGAATGGATATTCCACCATCGGCAGCCCATATTCATATTTTGAACGGTATCTGTTACTGTAGGTTTGCTTCAGCGGTTCGTCCTCATATTCAAACACAATCTCCCCTCCGTTGAGCGGTTCGATGCGGGTGAGATACCACGAGGAGTTGTAGGGGGTGTTGTTTCGCACGCCGTTGAAACTATTGGCATCCTCCTTGTAGATGTTCTGGGTAGTTTCGGCCTCACGGTAAATGTATCTGTTGCCCGATTCGTCGGTTATCACCCAGCCTATAATCTGGTTGTAGAGTTGTTCGGTCTCGATGCGCACGTTGGTGCGTTCCAGCGGTTCGGCATGAAACTTGTCATCATCGTCTTTGGTGAGGATGAAGTTCACGCTCTGTCCGTTGAATACGGCGGTAAAGATATCGCTCTCTCCGTCGCGCTCATGACGGTTCACTCTCTTGAAATCGTCCTGCAACGGGGTGCTGTAGAGGTCTTGCCACAGGTATCCGGTGGTCGGTGTCTCGTCCGCAATCCCTCCGCGCACGGTACGGGTCACCACGCCGCCGCAGTTGAGCGTCCAGTTGTAGCCGGTGATGCCCGGACGGTCTTCCATGCGCACGCCGCTGGCGGTATAGTTGAGCGAGATGGGGAGTTCGTATCCGCCCGATTTGAGCGTATAGAGCGGTATGCGGTAGTGGAACATTCCGGTGGTGTGGTCCACTGTTACGTTCTTGCTCTCGAGCATGCCCTGAGCCTGCTGTCCGGGCTTGAAGTCCTGCCCGCTGACGAGG
>CASGDV010000127.1 GCA_949300335.1 uncultured Bacteroidales bacterium
CGAGTACTGAGCAGAGTCCTGACCGACAAAACCTCCATCAGAGACCTTTTCAAAGGTTCCGAAACTATCGAGGACGCGGATGATGAGACTGTTCAACTTCAATTTGATTTTAAGTTTTAAATTTTATTGGACACTAGTGAAATGTCAGATTTATTTGATAATTTTGCGCTCGTTTTAATCAAATGAAGAT
The DNA here is from genome assembly GCA_949300335.1 of uncultured Bacteroidales bacterium. Taxonomy (GTDB): domain Bacteria; phylum Bacteroidota; class Bacteroidia; order Bacteroidales; family UBA932; genus Cryptobacteroides. The sequence continues at coordinate 191 of CASGDV010000127.1, forward strand.
AATGGAACGTCGAGACGATTTTTCCAGGCTGGAACTCAACCTTCCGAACTGTCTGGAAAACTATAAATATTTCAGAACCTTGCTGAAACCGGAAACCAGGCTTCTCGTGCTGGTTAAGGCCAACGCATACGGACATGGCTCCGTAGACTTTGCACGTATGATGGAAAATGCGGGAGCAGATTATCTTGCTGTCGCCTATCCTGTTGAGGGAATGGAACTTAGGCGTGCCGGAATCAGCACTCCCATAATGGTTCTGACTGCCGGAACCGATTTTTTTGAAGAAATCATAGACAATTCCCTGGAGCCGGGAATTCCGAACATGTATACTCTCAAGGCTTTGTGTGAAGTGCTCGGGAAAAGGGGAATCACGGATTTCCCGATTCATATAAAGCTCGATACCGGAATGCACCGTCTCGGCTTCATGACAGACGAAATAGAGGAACTGACAAGTTTTCTCATGTCATGTAAAAATGTCAGAGTCAAGTCTGTCTATTCCCATCTGGCAGCTGCCGAAGACCCGGCGAACGATGATTTTACTGTCGGACAGATTGAAATGTTCGGAAAAAATGCCGGATACATATCGGAAAACATAGGTTACAAACCTCTTTTCCATATACTCAACTCTGCCGGAATAGAACGTTTCCCGGAATATCAGTTCGATATGGTAAGGCTCGGTATCGGCATCTACGGAATAAGCGCGATTCCGGGAACAAGGCTGGCCCCGGTCGCTTCATTCAAATGCAAGATACTGCAGATCAAACATCTTAAGCCGGAAGACGGAACGATAGGCTACGGGCGGTACGGACACATAGCTCCGGAAGGCACCGTCATCGCAACGATCCCTGTCGGATATGCCGACGGAATAGACCGTCACCTCGGAAAAGGCAGATGCAGTTTCTGCCTGAACGGAAAGAGAGTTCCGACCATAGGAAATATCTGTATGGACATGTGCATGCTGGACATTACCGGAGTACCGGCCGAAGTCGGAGATACCGTAACGATATTCGGGGATGATCCGACTGTTTCCGAACTTGCCGGAATCCTCGATACCATCCCCTATGAAATACTTACTTCCGTTCCCCGCCGTATTGAAAGAGTAATCGTTGGCGGTAAACAGCGTTAGACGCACATGATGCTTTTCTTAACCTGTTCTGCGGTTTCCCTGCCTTTGATCTTTTCAAGGATTCTGAGTCCGAATTCTATGGTGACACCTGCGCCGCGTCCGGTAATGATGTTGCGTTCGCATTCGACGCTCCGGCCCGTAACGTCGGCTCCCTTTGCGACAAGGGCGTCCTCGAATCCTTCATAGCATGTCATGGCCGCACCTCCGATGTCCGGAAGTTTGCTCAGTACCACACTCGGTGCAGCGCAGATGGCTGCGACGAGACCGCCTTCCGAGTAATGTTTCAGCATAAGCGACATCAGTCTTTCATGTGCCGCAAGATTTGTGGAACCAGGCATTCCTCCCGGAAAAACCATGACGTCTTCCGGAGCCGTACCCTCTGTGACACAAGACTTTTCAAATTCGGAATAGGTCATGTCCGCGAGAACAGTTATCTTGTGTGAACTGGTCACTTTCTTTTCATCATCGCTGATTGAAACGGTACGGAGGTCGATGCCGCCTCTTCTTAAAACATCTACTGTTGCCAGTGCCTCTGTTTCCTCGAAACCGTCGGCCAGAAATAAAAATGCTCCTTTCATAATGAATTACAATTTTTCGTTAATCCTGAAATCCAAACAACCGTCTACAAATTTAAGGAAAAATTTTCTGATTATTCCCAGATGCTCTTTATTTCGGATATCTCGAGAACTTCCACCGATATCCTGTTCCCCCAGAATTTCAGTCCGTCCGAATTGCCAGAGACTGGGCGGCGCTCCATGGAATAGGAATACAGTCCTCCATCTATAAAAACTTCGACCGAAGTCCGGTCTATGTATATGTCGGCTGTCAGTTCCATGCTCGAAGGGTCCTGCGGCGAATAGAACCGTCCGTTCACCGTGTTGCCGTTCATGTCATAATCCAGTATGCGCTGTCCTGAAAGATCTATTCCTGCGCTCGTGGCATGCGAAAGTCTGAAAACAGTATGTATGTGCATGCAGCCGGCATCACGGAATTTCTCCATCTTGCCGTTGGCTTCCTCCTGGTCCAAACCTTTCCACGAAACGGTGTTTTCGAAAAGCTCCCTTATTTCGTCGATCGGGAAACTCACAAGACGGATTCCGTCCTTGGTCGTACGCAGGCTGAGTTCTGTCGGAAGGAGCATCATGCCGTTGAAAGGCATGTCCGGATGGGAGATTCTTCCCCATGCCATCTGTATCCTTCTTCCATCGGATTCGGGAATGTTTCCGAATGTCTGTGCCGCATACAGACTTCCCGTGGTGTAACAATATTTTCCACCTTCAGGAGTGAATTTCTTCCCGTCGAATGAGCCAGTCATGTATGTCCCGGACGCTCCGTACATTACCCATCTGGTATTGTTCTTGTCGCCGTCTACGGGCAGTTCGAACAATTCTGGACATTCCCAGAATCCCGTGATATGGCTTTCGAACGTCCAGTTCTTCAGGTCATCCGAATTGTATATCGAATGGCCGTCCCTTTCGTTGAGTACGAGCACCCAGTGTTCTCCCGGACCGTACCAGAATACTTTCGGGTCCCTGGTATCCTGCGAATCCCATTTTTCTTTTGAATCTATGACCGGATTGCCGCCGTATTTGGTGAATGTCCTCCCGTCATCGAGGCTGTATGCAATACACTGTGTCTGCCTGTCTTGACCTGCAGCCGTGTATGCGGCAACCATAGCCGGTTCGTTCCTGCGGTTGAAGCCTGCGGTATTGCCGTAATCGATGACGGCCGACCCCGAGAACATTGTGCCGAGACTGTCAGGGTACAATGCATCCGGAAGCTCTTTCCAATGTATGAGATCCCGGCTGACGGCGTGTCCCCAATGCATGTTTTCCCACTCCCTTTCATAAGGGTTGTGCTGGTAGAAAAGATGATATTCGCCGTTATGGTAAATCAGACCGTTCGGATCATTTATCCATCCGCGTCTTGTCGTAAAATGGAATTGGGGACGATTCTTTTCATGGTACATCGTTTCATGTCCTTCCGGCTCGTCGGACTGATATATTTTATCCAGAGCATCGGCGCTGCCTTCATACAGGATTGTAACGGTTTTCCCTTCAAGCGAAGATACATCCCTGAACACCCAGTAGTCTGCATCTTCTCCGGCTAACCTTGCGACTACGCTCAGGTCCGGTTCTCCCGGTACCCTGAATGTCATTTTCGCCCTGTCTGTTTTATGGGAAATGGGAAAGTTAAGGTATTTCCCTGAAATTTTCAGGGAGCGCTCCGCCGTCTGCGCTTCCGAAATAAACGGCAGACACATGAAGCAGCCCGCCGCGATTATTGCCGTGGTTATCGGTTTCATATTATCGTGAATTTATCGTTTGTCAAAGCTAAAGCCCAGTGTACGAAATACCTGCTGTTTCAGTACGCCGGGACTGCATGTTCTTACAGCAACTCTCCGAGACAGTAACGGATTGTACGTCTTTCGGATTTTTCCATGCAGTACAGGCATTTCGTCCTGTCGTCAAATGTCATATTTTCCATATCTTCCCTGACCTTGAAGTCATACAGAAGTTACTGTCCCGGTCGAAGACATGAATGGAGGTTCCATGACCGCCTTTTCAATCTTTCTTTCAAGTCCGCCCGTAAGTTTGTCCTTAAAATAGACGCTGAAAATTTCTGTGGTGGTAGCGATCCGATTCACGAAGATAATCATTACCTGATAATAATACATGGAAACTTTTCAAATTTCTTACGTGAATTTTTATAAGCAGTCTCTCGATTCGCATATCCGATCAATCAATAGTTAAGAACCAGTTTAAATTTTGAACTAAATTATTTTACAGCCGTTTCTTAAACAGTCTATTCGGCTGAGACACAGCATTTTTCCGAGGTATACTATTTTTTGAGGCGTTGTATTTTTTCAATCTAAGAATAACCATTTGGTAGATAAACGCGTTTTTGACTGTGGCGCTCGGCTGTCACCTGAACATTTTTCAACCCACGCGCATCTTGATTTTTCGTAAGTATCTCATTATTAATGCTTTACTGAAAATTGAGATGCTCGTGGGTTTGAAAATTAGTGCTTGAGGTTCCTGGAGGCAAGTGCTCATGGAAAGCCGATGCAAACAATGCGAGTGAAAGTCCGATACAAGCAATGGAAAGTCAATACAAACAATACAAGACGCCCAAAGTTTTTTGTGTGAACATGTTGTATTTGTTGGATGGAAGCTTTATATTTGTCAGGTGTGTAGAATTACCTAATAACTTGATTCAACCACTTTGATAACAATTTTAACCAATCCATATAGCATCGTCATGCAGAAAAGAGAAGAGTCAATGATAAGAGCTGCCGTAATTCTGCTTCTGTTGTTTTTCCCGTCGGTAATGCCGTTGTCAGGTCAGGACCGGTCAGGGGGCGCGACCCGTATGACCCTGGATGAAGCCATAAGCAAAGCAAGGGAGAGTTCCGTGTCTGCTCTTTCCGCCAAGGCTTCCTTTGTGTCCAGCTACTGGGCCTACCGTTCATATCAGGCAAGCCGTCTTCCATCCCTGAACCTTTATGGAAATCTGGCGTCGTTCGACCGCTCGTTGCGCCAGCTTCAGAATTATGAAACCGGAGAACTGGTATATACGAGCAACTACAACATGCAGAACAGCATAGGACTGGCAATTTCCCAGATAGTGGCCTTTACGGGAGGCCGTGTCTCGCTGTATTCCGACCTGTCGAGGATAGACGAGTTCGGAAGCGGTCTGGGCAATACATGGTACGCCCAGCCGGTCACCTTCACTTATGAACAGCCGATATTCGCGTACAACCAGTTCAAATGGGACAAGAAGATTTCCCCTAAGGAATATGAAAGGGCCCGCAGGGCATATATCGAAACGATGGAACAGGTGACAATCGATGCCGCCCGCTATTATTTCGAACTTCTGCTGGCCAAGAGAAATCATGACATTTCCTGTTCCAACTACCGGAATACGAGCCAGATGCATGCCGTTGCCGGAGAACGTCTCAAACTCGGCAGCGTGACCAGGGATGAATACCTTCAGCTTGAACTCCGGATGCTGAATGACAGCATATCCATGAACGAGACCATGATAAAGGTGAAGGAAGCGCAGATGGTCCTGAATTCCCTTTTAGGTTACGATGAGAAATTCGAAATCGAGCCTGTTCTGGAGGGGAACCTTCCCAATGTATGGATGGACTATGACATGGTCATGGAAAAATCGCTGGAGAATTCTTCATTTCTTCTGGAAAACGAAATAAAGACATTGAATGCCGAATCCGATGTCGCCAGGGCGAAAGCAGACAGGGGAGCGAGCCTGTCCTTCAATGCCAAGTTCGGTCTGTCCAATTCGGATGCCGCATTCAGGGAGACCTACCGTCATTTGCTTGACCAGGAAGTCGTAGGCATAACGTTTTCCATTCCGATTTTCGACTGGGGTCTCGGTAAAGGCCGTGTCAAGGAGGCCAAGGCCAAGGCGGAAGTCGTGAAAGCGGAAGTCGAGCAGGCCATGAACGACTACAGGAGAACGGTGTTTACGGCCGTAGGGCAGTTCAATAACCAGAAACAGCAATGTGTCGCATCGGAACGGGCAGCGTCGATAGCTGAAGAACGTTATGGACTGATGATGGAAAAATTCCGTAACGGGACAGCGTCCGTGACCGACCTGAATACCGCCCAGAGTGAAAATGACGAAGCGGCCATCCGTTATCTAACGGACATAAGCAATTTCTGGAACTATTATTTCGAGTTGCGCAAATTGACACTGCACGATTTCATGACAGACAGCGACATTGAGGTGGATTTCAGGGAACTGCTTGAATAAGCTCAGGGAAAACAGAATGATTGATAAACAACAGACCAATAGCAGAATGATGAAGGGATATTTTTATATGGAATCAGCAAAGAAATACTTGACGGTGTTCAGGCTGCTGGCCCTGACGCTGGCAGTCCTGCCTCTGGCAGCATGCGGGAACGGTGAAAAGGAGGCATCCGATGACGGATCGAAACTTAAGTATGTTCCCGAACTGAATGAAGTTGAAATCGAACCGCTTGCATATACTGTGTTCAAGAGCCAGCTGGTATCCAACGGTAAATTGTCAGCCGTCTCCAGAAGCTCCCTGTCTTTCGGGACAGCCGGCAAGATAAAGTCGGTCAATTACTCCAACGGCGAAAAGGTTTCAAAAGGTGACGTCATAGGGGAACTGTACTCCGAAGAGCAGCGTCTGGCATACGAGTCGGCCCGGATAGCCTTGCGCAAGGCCGAACTGGACCTGTATGATGTCCTTGCCGGACAGGGATATGTTGCCAAGGATACTCTTTCCGTACCGGAAGACGTTCTGGCAATGGCCAAGATGCGCTCCGGTTATGATGCTGCGGTCAATGCTCTCGGCAAGGCAAGCCATGACCTGGAATCGACAGTCCTCAAGGCTCCGTTTTCCGGGAAGGTAGCCGACCTGAAGCTGAAGAAATATGACAATACCTCTTCGGATCCGTTCTGCACTGTCCTCGATGACAGCCGCATGAGTGTGGATTTCACGGTGCTCGAGTCTGAATATTCGTTTCTGGAGAAAGGTCTGGCGGTAAGTGTCATTCCATATTTCGACCAGTCGCTAAGACTGCAGGGCAAGGTGACCTCGATAAATCCCACCGTGGACAAGAATGGCCAGATTTCAGTCCGTGCCGACATAGTCAACGACGGTTCCCTCGTTGACGGGATGAATGTGAAGGTGATAGTGGAAAAGGATCATTCGAACCAGCTCGTCGTGCCAAAGAATGCCGTGCTGATAAGGGATAACGAGGAAGTGCTGTTCAGATACAAGGGCGGCAAGGCGGCATGGACATATGTCCATACGGTCATGTCCAATTCCGAAAGTTATTCCGTGATAGCCAACAGCGACAGGGGAGCGGAACTCTCGGCTGGTGATACTGTAATCGTATCAGGCAATCTCAATCTGGCTGACGGTTCCGAAGTTGTTTTGAAGAAATGATGTCCCGGCCATGTTGAAGACGTTATTAGACAGACCGGTAACCGTAACGATGGGATTTCTTGTCGTAATCGTCCTCGGTCTCGTATCCATAAGGCAGCTTCCGATATCGCTGATACCTTCCGTGGATGTTCCCAACATCACGGTCCAGGTCTCTGCTCCGGACCTGTCGTCGAGGGAACTGGACGAAACGGTGATAAGGTCCCTTATGCACAATCTCATACAGACGAGTTCCCTTGAGGAAATCCGCGGCGAGTCTCATGACGGCGGCGGTACGATAAACATGACGTTCACCCAGGGTGCAGACATGGACTATGCCTTCATCGAGGTGAACGAGAAGATCGACCGTTCAATGGGCTCTCTCGGCAATCTGGAACGTCCCCGCGTCCTGAAATCCAGTGCTTCCGACATCCCTGCTTTCTATGTTAACCTGACCATGAAGGAACATTCCGGATCCGCAGGCCGTACCGACAACGAACTGTACCCGGTGTCCGACGAATTCGCCAATCTGAGCACTTTCGCAACGGAAGTCATTGCCAGACGCATAGAACAGCTCCAGGAGGTCGCCATGGTCGATATTACTGGATTCATAGAACCCGAACTGCTCATAATACCCGACATGTCTGCCCTCCGTCAGGCAGGCATAACCCTGGATGAATTCGAGTCATACGTAAAGTCGGCGGACATAAGGTTGGGAAGCCTGTCTATCAAGGACGGGGAATACCGTTACAATGTCAAGTTCCAGTCTTTTGCATCCAGCAAGGAAGATATAGAAAACATATACATAAACAAGGAAGGCAGGATATTCCAGCTTAAGGATATCGCCGAGGTAATCCGTCATCCGGCCAAGAGGACCGGTCTGGTCCGATCCGACGGTGAAGATGCCATTTCCATGGCTGTCATAAAGCAGAGCGATGCCAAGATGGCCGACCTGAAGAAGCGTATGGACGGACTGATGGCAGGTTTTTCGAGAGAATATCCCGAAATAGAGTTCAAGATGACCCGCGACCAGACCGAACTGCTGGAGTATTCCATCAACAATCTGATCCAGAATATCATAGTCGGAATCATCCTTGCGTGTATAGTGATATTCCTTTTCATGCAGGATTTCAGGTCTCCGGCCCTTGTCGCACTGACCATCCCGACTGCCCTGATTTTCTCGATGCTCATTTTCTATGCGATAGGGCTGTCTATAAACATAATCTCTCTTTCCGGTCTTGTCCTCGGAGTCGGAATGATGGTTGACAACACGATTGTCCTTACCGACAACATCACTGCCCGTTGGCTCCGTGGCGACGATCTCCGCACTGCCGTTCTCAAAGGCACGAAAGAGGTTCTGGCTCCCATGCTGAGTTCCGTTCTCACGACATGCGCCGTGTTCATCCCACTCATTTTCGTGAGCGGAATAGCAGGTGCCATGTTCTATGACCAGGCTATGGCCATAACGATAGTGCTTCTTACGGCCTATGTGGTGACAGTGACCGTAATCCCTGTATATTACTGGTGCTGGTACAGGAATATGCCGGCATTCGTCCCGAACAGATTTCTGGAGAAATTTTCGTTCAACAGGGTGACCGGAGTATATGAAAGCGGTCTCAAGTGGCTGTTCCGCCACAGGTGGGCGGGCTGGTCCCTGTTTGCAGTTTCTGCGGCAGGCATAGTCCTTTGCTTCATCTTCATGCCCAAGTCCAAACTGCCTGAAATAACCTATACGGATACGGTCCTCAAGGTCGACTGGAACGAGCATCTGACTCTGGAGCAGAATACGGAACGCGTGGTGTCCATAGAAAAGCTTGCCGGAAAATCGTCGGTGCAGATAACGTCGCTTGTAGGCATGCAGCAATATATACTTTCCCACAGCGGAGAATCGTCCCTGTCCGGCGCAAGTATCTATATCAAGTGCGATGACGCCCGCAGCCTTGCAGAAGTGAAATCCGACATATCTTCAGCCTTTTCCTCCTCATGGCCTGAAGCCACCTTCGGTTTCGAAGCCTCCGGAAATATTTTCGACATGGTGTTTTCCGAGAAGGAACCGGATCTGGTGGCGCGTCTGAGACCGGTTTCTGAAGGCATGGAGATATCAGCTCTGGATTCCCTTCTGGATAAGATATCCGCAGCCTTGCCCGGCATTTCCGTACCGGAATTGTCTCTCAAGAAGGATGTTCTGTACGTGGCAGATCCGGAAGTGATGGCACTTTACGGCGTATCATTCCAGTCCTTGCTGGCGGTTTTGAAGAACTCCCTCAATGAGAACCAGCTTTTCTCCATCGTCCAGGGCAATCAGACCCTACCTGTGGTTATGGGTGTCAACAGAAGGAACCTGAGTGAAATCATAGACGGAAGTTTCGTAACTGTGCAGGAAAAGGAAATTCCGGTTTCCGCTCTGATGAAACAGACATGGGAAGAAGACCTGAAGAGCATAGTTTCCGGTCCGGAAGGGAATTTCTATCCTCTGGAAATAGAGCTTGCCGGCCATGATGCCGGTCAGGTTATGGACAGTATCCGCGATGAAGTGCACCGTGACGGGAATTTCGACGTAAGTTTCAGCGGTTCGCATTTCTCGAACGTGAAGATGATCAATGAAATGATAATAGTCCTCATCATTTCACTGATACTGCTGTACCTGATCCTGGCATCGCAGTTCGAATCGATGGTCCAGCCTCTGATCATCCTTTCGGAAATAGTGATAGACATATTCTTCGCGCTTCTGGTACTCTGGATCTGCGGCGTGTCTGTCAACCTCATGTCGATGATCGGTCTTGTGGTTGTCTGCGGCATAGTGATAAACGACTCGATATTGAAGATAGATACGATAAACCGTCTCCGCAGGGAAGGCATGCATATCGAACATGCGGTTATGGAGGCAGGACAGCGCAGGCTGAAAGCGATAGTGATGACGTCGTTGACCACAATCCTGTCCGTATGTCCGTTCCTGACGCGCGGAAATATGGGAGACGATCTCCAGTATCCGATGTCTCTGGTGATAATAGCCGGAATGACAGCAGGGACGCTGATAAGTCTTTTCTTTGTGCCGATAGTATATTATGAAGTCTACAGGAGCAGGAAATAGGAATATTCCGGCATTTACCGTGCTGTTGCTGATGGCCGTCATGGCGGTCGTCGGAATAGCCGTGCTTCCTACTCTCGACATAAGGTATTCTCCCGAGCAGAGCAGCAACGGTGTCAGTGTGTCCTTTTCATGGCCGGATGCGTCCGAAAGGATAATGGAGGCAGAAGTGACCTCCAAGCTCGAGGGCGTCCTTTCCGGAATAGAGAACTGCACGGGCATCTCGTCTGTCTCCGGCAGGGGAACCGGAAATGTCAGTCTGAATTTCAGGAAGGGTACCGATATGGCTGCAGTGAGATTCGAGATTGCATCGAGGATCCGTAATGCCTATCCGTCACTGCCGGAAGGCGTCAGTTATCCGTCCATATCCCTGGGTATCCGCGGAACCGGCGGACAGACCGATCTCATATACGTGTTCAGGAGCCCTCTACCTTCCATGGAAATAGAAAAGTTCGTCTCCGGACACATAATCATCCCGATTTCTTCGATAGAGGGCGTGGAAAACGTATCTTTCCAGGGTTCAACACCTTATGAGATAGAAGTTCTGTTCGATGCAGCCCGGTGCGATGCGTCCGGAATAACGGCGGACGACATTGCATCCGCCTTTTCGGATTACACCGCTTCGGAAGTCGCCGGCCTCGCCCATACCGATGACGGAATCGTCACCATCAAGATAAAAGGGTCTTCGACAACGGACATTTCCTCCATTCCGGTCAGGAACATAGGCGGCCGTATAGTGACCCTTGACGATATAGCCACGGTAAGATACAAGGAATCCGACCCCCGTTCCTATTTCAGGCTGAACGGACTCAATACCATCACATTGAGCGTCTCGACATCTCCCGGTTCAAACCTTCTTTCCGTCACTTCCGCCGTGAAATCCAGAATGGCTGAACTGCAGGAGTCGTTTCCGGAAGAAATAACCGCCGTACTGAATTATGATTCCTCATCCTATATATCATCCGAACTGGACAAGATCGTATTCAGGACATTGCTCTGCATACTGATTCTTCTTGTCTTCGTGTTCCTGGTTTACCGCTCGTTCCGTTATCTTTTCGTAATATTCACCATCCTGTTTGTAAACATCATGGTGGCCGTCGTCATCTACAAGCTTACGGGGCTGAGCATCCATGTCTATACGCTGGCCGGCATAACCGTATCGTTGGGAATCATAATAGATTCTTCCATAGTGATGACCGACCATTATTCCTATTACGGCAACCGTTCCGTATTCCCGGCTCTTCTCGGTGCGACAGCGACGACCATAGGAGCATTGTGCATAGTCGGCCTTCTTCCGGATGAGATGAAAAAGAATCTTACTGATTTTTCCAAGGTAATCATAATCAATCTGACCGTCTCTCTCGTCACTGCCTATGCCTTCATACCGTCCCTGCTTGACAAGTTCCCGGTAAAAAGGGCAGACTACAGCACGTCCGTCAGAAGGAAACGCAGGGTCATCAAGTTCAACCGTCTATACGGAAGATACATTACTGCAGGCCAGAAACGCAAGTGGATTCCTGTGACCGTATTCATAATCGCATTCGGCATACCTCTCTGCCTGCTGCCGGACAAGGTTGCGGAAAACGTACCCGAAGAGAACATGACTTTCTTCCAGAAGGTCTATAACGGCATCATGTCATGGCCTCCTTACGCAAACAACCGCAATACCATAGACAAGATAGCCGGCACGTCATTCGCAATGTTCGACAAGGCTCTTGACCGCGGAAATTTCTATCGTGAACCGGGCCGCAACGTCCTCTATATAAATGCCGGTATGCCGGAAGGGTGTACAGTGGCGCAGCTCAACGAGGTGGTCCGCAGCATGGAGAACTATCTGAGCTTGTTCGATGAGATAGAATCGTTTTCAACGAACATCAATTCATTCGACGACGCCTCGATCAAGGTTTCCTTCAAAAAGGAATATGAGTATACGTCGTTCCCTGCGGAACTGAAATCCAAGGTGATATCCATGGCGACCAATTTCGGCGGGGCGAACTGGCGTGTCTACGGAGTCAACGACAGCTATTTCAACAATAACGTGACCATGAGTTTCAAGAGCAACCGCATCAATCTCAAGGGCTACAATTATGACGAACTTGTCGGATATGCAGTTTATCTCATTGACACTCTTTCCACCAACAGACGCGTATCCGCTCCGGAACTGATGAGCTCGTGGTCAGGTTTCGCGACGAACGAGTTCAATATCGATTATGATTTTGCTTCCATCTCGTCCCGCGACATAAGTCCATACCGTTATTTCACGGTCCTGTCTTCAAGACTTTATGACCGTACGATAGGTTCCGTGATGGAAAACGGCACACCGGCTCCCGTTGTGCTCCGTTCTTCCGATGCATTTGCCTTCGATTTGTGGAACGTGAAGCATACTGGTATCGAAGTGGACAGTGCAAAGGTGAAACTGTCAGAAGTCGGTTCCATAGAAAAGAAGCGCAGCGGCCTTCAGATACATCGCAACAACCAGTCCTATGAAATCATGGTAGGCTTCGATTTCATAGGCTCCTATGAGTTGGCTAAGTCCCTTATTGAAAAACATGTCAGACATATGAATGACAAGGTTCTTCCTGTAGGTTTCAAGGCAGAGATTCCCGGTTACGGTTTCTGGTCCGAGGACAAGATGAAATACGCATGGCTTATCCTGCTGATAATAGCGATTATCTATGTGATGTGCAGCATGATTTTCGAGTCTCTCAGACTTCCTTTCGCAGTCATCATGATGATACCGGTTTCATTCATAGGCGTTTTCCTGACTTTCGGCCTGTCTGATTTCATTTTCGACCAGGGAGGTTTTGCCTCCATGGTAATGCTGAGCGGAATAGTCGTCAATGCGGGCATTTACCTTGTCAATGAGTATACCGGACGGAGAAAGCGTAGGGAGGCATCCGGAGGCATGATGAAGGGGACGGAAATCAGGGACTACATAAGGTCTTTCAATCACAAGATCCATCCGATAATGCTTACCGTTGTATCAACGGTTCTCGGACTGATCCCTTTCCTTTTCGACGGACCAAAGGAGGTCTTCTGGTTCGCTTTCGCCGTCGGCACGATCGGCGGACTGCTGTTTTCTCTCATCGCCCTGTTCTTTTACATGCCTCTTTTCAGTTTCGGCATCGGGAACCGGAAGAGGCGCAGAACAATGGCTGATGAATAGAGGATAGCCAGAATTAGTATAATACCGTACCGATATCCGTCCTCAATATGGATTTCAAGGTGGTGATGTATGCCTATGCCTTGTGCAGACATTCGATTTTTGATATTGTATTGTCATCTATATTTTTTCTGACACCTATCATATATGCCGGCTTTCCATTGTTGCCGATGTCAGTGGATACATGTTCAAGATTTTGGTCGAAAAGGACAATCATTCCGAGGAATGTTTCCATTGCACATGACATGACAGCCAGCGGCACTGACCATTCTTTCATCCCGTACATACCGAACATTGACAGATACTCCTCGATTTTATAAGAAAATCCGACCGGATCCACGGCTTTCACGAAGCCGGACAGGATAAAAACAAGACCGAGAACAGTGGATAAAATTACAGATAACGAGCGTTTTTTCATTTGTCAGAATATATTGGTTTTGATGTCATTCAATAGTTGCTTTCAAAAATATAAAAATTAAGCAAAAAATAACGAAATGATATTTGATTTTAAATATTATATAGACTATATTTGAATACATGCAGTGAAACATATAAAACACTGGTCTGTGATGGAACAAAGAATTAGATTTAGGGTAGATTTTTCCACCCTTTTAAAAGGAGGATATGTCTGCTTGATATGTATATTCCTATATGGGTGTGCTGTCAATAAACATGAAGAATGGCCGTACCAGATAGAAATTGACGAGTCTATAAAATCGAAAGCAATACAGTTGAAAGCCGAAATCGTCGAGCAATCTATGCAGTTTATTAATGCAAAAGATTTTTTTGTATACAATGATTCAGTTCTCATCGTTCTCAATAAGCCACACAAGAGCAATCCCTTTGTAATATTTCATAATCTAAATACAAACAGAGACATTGCTAAATATATAAATTTGGGAAACGGTCCGGGTGAAATGCTTAATTGTATAGCACATATTAGAAATAGTAATCTTTATGTACATGATTTTGTAAAAAATATTTTGGCAATTATTGACATTGATTCAGTCTTGATTTCCGGAGAGACTTATAAATTAGATCCATTTATCCGTTTCAGCAACAACGTCGGATCACCATTTGTGACAATGTATGACGATGATACACTTATCATGCTGAATCCATATTGTTTTATCGATAAAAATCTGGGAATAGATAACAGGCAGCCTCGATTCATTATTTCAGAAATTGGTAAAGATTCAGGATTGATTCTGAATAGCAAATTATATTATACCTATAATGTATCACAGGGTGTCGTTATTCCAAGTATTGATAGAAACAGAGTAGTGTTTGCATCATGCTTTACAAGTGAGATAGAGTTCTATGACTACAATCTGAACCCGATACTGAAGGTTGACGGGCCGGTTAAGATGAAACCATCATATCGCTGTAATGCAAATAAAGATATAAGTTTTAATAAGATTGTTCCATATTCATATATGAGCTATTGTATAGATGATGATAGCATCTATTTTTCATATGTCGGAGATTATTTTACTAAAGAAAAACAACTTCATGATTTTGACTCTTTGATAATTGAAATAGACTGGAGCGGAAACATAGGAAATGTTTATCATTCACCTGAATATATCAAGACAATATCCAAATCTGAGAAACTGTTTAAATTTTATTCAAAAATAATTTTATGGCAGCGATATGCAGCATGGCTTCGTGCGTATCGGCCCTGTATTCATAGTCAATGGTAAGTCTCCTGAAGTTTTCGAGCCATGAGAAAGTGCGCTCGACAATCCATCTTTTTGGCATGGTGACAAATCTGTCCGTCCGTTTGTCTGATCTAAGTACGACATCCAGGTCGCAATGCAGCAGTCTCATGACTGTGTTCCTGACAGTCTCGCCCCTGTAGCCTCCGTCAGCCAGAATCCGTTTCAGCCTCGGGAATTTGTATCTCATGGATTCGAACACCTCTTCCGCCCCGACGCTGTCATGTACGTTCGCAGGATGGACTCTCACCGACATA
>CASGDV010000128.1 GCA_949300335.1 uncultured Bacteroidales bacterium
AGCACTCCGGGGAAGGGAAGCCGCTTCGATGTAACATTGGGAGTAGACAAATCTCTCTTCCCTGCTGACATACTTACAGATAGAAAAGTAGACAGCATCGATATCAGAGAATACAAGTTCATGGCTGTAAAACCGGAAGACAAGCCTGATACCGATATGAAAGACTCCGGGCATACCCAAACAGCGGTAAAACGCACTATCCTGATAGTTGAAGACGAATCGGAGCTTCTGGGCTTTTACACAGAACTGTTCGGCAAAGAATTCAATGTTCTTCAGGCCCATAATGGAAAGGAGGGGCTGGAAATAGCCCTCAAAGCCATTCCGGATGTGATTATCAGTGATGTAATGATGCCGGAAATGGATGGCTACGAATTGACCAGCCGACTGAAAAGCCACGTCGCCACGTCCCATATCCAAATCATTCTGCTTACGGCCAAATCCGGGGATGAGGTGCAGATAGAAAGCTATAAGGCCGGAGCCGACTTCTACCTCGAGAAACCTTTTCATCCGACAGCCTTGTATGAACAGGTCAGGAACATCATACAATCACGGGAAAAGCTGATTCACCGTTATATGGCGGGACAAGTCGAAGCCGCCGAAATCGTAAGCAATGACCTTGATGCAAAATTCCTTGCCCGCATAGATTCCATTATAAAGAAGAATCTGTCAAACGATAAATTCTCCATCAACGACCTGACTTCGGATGCCGGAATCAGCCGCACCCAACTGCATATGAAACTCAAAGGCATTGTCGGTATGTCGACGACCGAGTACATCAATGATATCAGGCTGAAGGAAGCTATCGTATTGATGCAGGGAGGCTACCGGGTTTCCGAGGCGGCATATTCGACGGGGTTTTCATCTCCGAATTATTTTTCACGTCTTTTCAGGAAAAAATTCGGAATGTCACCGGTCTCTTATTTGGAAGATCTTAAAAGGCAGGCCAAGTCCGGCTGACCACTGTCCGCGACTAATCTCAGCGGAGCGGAGCGCCTTTCTTCATCATAGCCTTCAGTTCTTCCAGATATGCTTCATACACGTCTTTCGGCATAGCTTCATGCTCCTTGCAAATGGCTGCTGCCATACCTATGACTTCACCGGCCATCCCAAGAGTGGACTGTACCCTTACAGTACCCAAAGCCTGATGCGTGACGCTCATACATCTTCCGCCTATGAAAAGGTTGTCTATGTCCTTTGAATAAAGGCAGCGGTAAGGCACGTGATACGCATCTACCCAGATGTCTTCATCATTTGTACACCAGGTCATCCATTCCCAGCCTGGGAAATATCTGGCGTTTTTCTCCTGGGCATAATGAAGGTCCATTGTCCACGTGGTAGTAAAGCTGGCATCAGGATATTCCGTCTTGTTTACTATGTCGTTTTCATTGAGAACAAGCCCGCCGACGATTCGTCTTGACTCCCGTTTCATACCTATGTACTGGAGATAGTCAAGCCGGTAATTCCTGTATTTTTCCACATGATTTTTCAGGTAAGCCCAGTTGCCGAACACTGCCCGCAGAAAATTATCCCTCACCAGTTCAGCTTCAAGGGCATTGTCATATTCAAGTCCGGTTTCCCACTGCCAGTTGGAACTTGCGCCGTCAATGTAATACTCGTCGGAACACTGCATAGCCCACGGAATTTCTTCTACATCAGGAAACGATCCCGAATTTCCCCGAGGGTAGGCATACCAGTGCATACTCATTCCCATCTTCTTGTCATCTTTCTCCAAAGGAGCAGAAGGCTCATTGGCAAAATCCTTTCCTTCCCTGCCGATCATATACTGGGCTCCTGCCAAGTACCCTACCGTTCCGTCACCGGTACAATCCACGAACATTGTTCCGGAAAAGCTGTATTCTTTTCCTGTACGCAAATGCTTGCCGCGCACCGAGGAAATATGTTTTCCGTCCGAACCAACAGAAAAAATATGAATATTCTGATAAATATCGACACCGGCAGTCCTGAGAAGCTCCTCACGCACAAAGGAACGCTTCTTCCTGTTGTATTCATTGAGGTTCTGTCTCACTTCCGCCTTTGTCCTCCCTTCATATTCAGCCGCATTCAGGTTATTAAGGCTCTTAAGAAGAGAGGATTCCTCCACACTGTCTTCGATTTGTCCCCAGGCCGGAGGAGTCGTATAGGCCGTTATATAACCTGTGCCATTTACCCTTTCGAAATATGCATCCGGATCATTTTTACGGGAAATGTCGGCACCGATGACCTGGCAGGTTATATTGCCGAGAGCCGGATACAGATTCTTGTACATAAGGCCGCATGATTTGACTCCCAGGGCATTGCTTCCGCCAAGCCATGGAAGGTTGTCGACCAGCACGACATCAAGACCGTATCTTGCGGCGGTCAAGGCGACCGAACAGCCGGCAACACCACCTCCTATAACGACAAGATCCGCAGAAGGCACTTCCGTGACTTCACCGTTACTGTTATATACGCACCTCTTTTTGTCGAAAGCCATATAATCGGCTTCAGGAGCCTTTTTTTTCTTGGTCAGGTATATCGCGTCCGCCCGTCCGTTAAAGCCGGTAAGATCGTGCAGGGAAATCTCGGTTTTCTTTCCAATACTGATTTTTCCAGCGTACTGCCATCCCCATTTCGAGCCTTGCGTCCCGAGCACATTTTCCAGAGTGACACCGTCAATTTTCACCTGAAAAGCTCCCGGTCCTTCTCCATCATACCATGGTGAAGTCCAGTTATACGTACTGACATATACGTAATACAGCCCCGGATCTTTAACGTCGATTTTCGTTACGGCATCTTTCACCGGTCTTCCCATCCCATGCGCCATCAGATATGACGACCTGATCTTTTCGAATGCCTGATGGTCTACCACCCAGCCGCCTTTGTCCTGAAAGTTTTCGGTTTCTATGAATATTTCCGCCTTGCAGTTATTTTGCGAAAGCACTGCCGACAGAGCCAATGCCAGAAAAAAGAAGATCCGATTCATAGCGTTATCTTTTATCGTTTTTTCAAATTTAGTTCAAGTAACGGCACGAGCGCTACACTATTGTTCAATAATATAGCACTATAAATCTTTTGCTGCATTTGCCGCCCTGTACTGGGTCGGGGTCATGCCGAAATGGCGTTTGAATGCCCTTGTAAAATAGTTGGGATCAGAAAAGCCCAAATCATAGGCTATCTCGGAGATATTCTTTTCTGTCTGAAGCAGGAAATCCTTGGCCCTGTTGAATCTGACCGACTGAATGCATTCCGTCGAGGACATGTTCATAAGCTTCTTCAGCTTGATATACACCAATGTCTTGCTCATCCCCAATTCCCTGGCAAGGTCCTCGGCGCTGAATTCCGCATTTGAAATGTTCGCAGTCAATATTTCCGAAACTTTCACTACAAATTCACGATCCATCGGTGTCAGGTTCTTGTCTGCGATATTCAAGGCCTTGACATCAATGTCGCCTTTCAGAGCCCAATCCATTATCCGTTGTCTCGCCTTAAGCAGGTTTTTTATGACCAGGCTTATTTCATCGAGAGAAAACGGTTTGCTGATATATGCATCGGCTCCGACACCAAGCCCTGTCTGCCTGTCGGCATCACCCGTTTTCGCGGTCAGCATCACAACGCTGGTATGGGAAATCCTTTGGTCTCCCTTGATTCTCCTGCACAGTTCGATTCCATCCATCTCCGGCATCATCACGTCTGAAATGACTATATCCGGATGATACAGTCCGATGTATTTCAACGCATCCCGGCCGTTGTTGCTGTATCCCACGCAATAGGAATCCTTGAACCAGTTCACAAGCACTTCAACCAGTTCAATATTGTCCTCGACTATCAGGATATGTCCGTTCGACATAAAATCCACTCCATACTGCGTGAGGTGAAGACCCGGAACTATGTTTATTTCGGGCGTGTCGTTACAAGACACATAACTGTCATCCTGAGAATCGGCCTTGCCGTCATTATTATGCACCGGCAATGTCACCCTGGCAATGAAAAAACTGCCTTTCCGGCTTTCTATGGTCAAAGCGCCTTCAAGGGACTCTGCAAGCGATTTGGCAAAAGGCAGTCCAAGCCCCACTCCCCTGAATCTCTTTGATGTATCCAGCTGGGAAAACGGCATCATTATAAGTTTGATATCTTTCTTGTCGACTCCCTTTCCGTTGTCCAGTACATCGATTCTTATATGACCGGCATCCTGACCTTTCCGCAAAGTTATTATCACTCTGTCTTTTGTAAACTTAAAGGCATTCGTAATCAGGTTGCTTAATATTTTTGACAATACTTCAGGGTCGGTTTCCATCAGGAATCCGGGCGAAATATTGCTTAAAAATTTCAGTTCAATACCATTATGCGCGGCATATTGTTCAAAATATGACGACAACGTCTTTATGAAATCGTTTATATCGACCCTTCGGATCTTCAGCAGATACTCCTGCGCTTCCAGCTGGCGGAACGTCAGCAATTCTTCCACCAGCTTATCCAGCCAGTCAAGATTCCTGTCCATAATGGCAATATTCCTGCGCATACTCTCTGTCAGTCCGTTTTCTTTTTTCAACATATCCAACGGTGAATGAAGCAGGGCCAGCGGAGTCTTTATTTCATGGGTAATATTTGTAAAAAAAGCTATTTTCGAAGCGTTGTCCTCCTTTTCTTTTGCTTCAAGCTGTTTCAAGCTTTTCCGTTTCTCCATTTTCCTGACAGAATCCGCTATGACATACAGCATGACCAGGAACAACAGCAGATAAAAAGCCTTGGCGCATGCGGTTGACCAGAACGGCTTGTTGATTCTGACGGTCAGTGAAGACACTTCCTCGCCCCAGATATTGTCATCGTTGGACGAGCGGAGATGAAGTCTGTAAGTCCCTGGCAGCAGATTGTTATACTGCACATAATTCGTGGATATAATATCTCCGTAACCATTGTCATAACCTTGAAGCCATACCTGAAAACGGTTCTTCCGAGGTTGGCTGTAGCTCAAGCCCGCAAATGAAATCTTTATATTGTTATGGTTATAAGGCAAGGACAAAATATTCTCATTATCAGACAAATACCTGAAATCTCCGGATTCAAGGACCACTTCATGATCCCTGTTCCTGACAACGAGGGATGTTATGTATGATTCCGGGACATAACCGTTATATGGCAGGCATTCTGGCTTAAACCTGAAAAATCCGTCCACCGTCCCGAAATACATCGTCCCGTCCTCCATTTTACGGCTTGCATTATAATTGAAATAATGGCTGGGCAGCCCGTCTTCCTCTGTAAACAAATGGCTTTCCTTCGAATATGGATTATACCGGCACAGTCCTTTCGTCGTGCCTATCCATAATAACGAATCCGAGGTCTCGAGGCTGAATATGAAATTATCCGGAAGATTATCCCTGACATCAATGATGTCGAACGAATCTTCCCGGTAGTCATATTTCAATATCCCGAAACCCTCCGTTCCTATCCATATATTGCCATACTTGTCATTCCTGACACATACTGTCTTGTCCGTAGGGATATCCCCTCCTTTTTCAGAAAAGACATTCCATTTTCCTGTTTCGGGATTGTGCCTGAAAAGTCCTTTGTTCATGCTTGCATACCATATATTCCCTCTGGAGTCCTGGAATATGTCCCTGATTACCGCCGAATGTGTGATTTCATTTCTCTGGAATACTTTCTCCTTTGGATCATATACGGAACTTCCAAGAGATGTCCCCACATGCACATTGTTGCCGCTATCCTTGAAAATCCTCAGGATGGAATTGCTGTGAAGTCCGGCTGTCCGCGTATTGACAGATTCTCCGAATTGACCGGTTCCGGTATCATAACGGTCTATCCCATGCAGGTAAGTCCCTATCCATAAATCGTTTTCGGCATCAAGACAGACATCATGGATGTTGTTGTAGCTTAATTCCCGACTATATTCAAACTGCCGGAATGTTCCGGAATCCGGATTAAAATAGCAGAATCCGTTATCTTCGGATGTAATGATAATCTCGCCATTATCGCACTCCAGAAATGAACTTATCGCCTGTCCGCTCACCCCTCCGCTTTCCTTTTCTGTCCAGGACCGGAATCTTTTGGGCAGCGGCGGGATATAGCTTATCCCCCTGAAATATGTTCCAATCCATATCCCGCCTTCCGAATCGGACAGAAGCGAATAAAGGGCGTTGTCTCCCAATGAATTCATATCCGCCGGATTGTACTTCACCTCCATGGTTTCCGCCTTGTCGGGATCATATATTATCAATCCTCCCTCGGTGGCCAGATACAGCGAACCGTCTTTTCTGATTATATCCTTGATGATATTTTCATTACGTTCGTTCCCTGTCTTTATCTGCAATATTCCGTATTCAGAACCTGTTCTGGTCACTTTGAGAAGACCCCGACCCAAAGTCCCGACCCAAAGCACACCCCCGTTGTCCGGACATAGCGATACCGGTCTGTAACTTTTGTCCAGTATGCTGTCAGAAACTCCGGCAGCCTCGTCATACCGGAACAGTCCGTAGTCAGGGGAACACACGAATGAATCCTGACCGAGAGTTGCCACTGCCGTGCAGGATGGGATTCCGCCTGTATGCAGCAGGGTACTTCCGTCGCAGGCAAACAAGCCCATGTCTTCCGATGCTACCAGAAGATTGCCCGACGGAGAAATACACAGGCTTACCGAACGCGGCTGATCATCCTGAGACTTGGCAGGCAACAGGCGGATATCCCCGGACAGGATGTCCATAGCATAAGCTCCGTATTCGGTCGCAAGATAAAGGACTGTATCATTCGCAGGAAGGATGTCCCTTACCGTATGGTTATGCAGGGGAGAATTCGAAGCATTGTATGTAATGAACCCGTGACCGTCATACCGGCACAGCCCGAACCTGGTACCTATCCATATAAAGCCGCTGCTGTCCTGAGCCATACAGAAAACCGTATTGTGCGGCAATCCGTCTGAGGTATCAATCCTCCTGAAAAAGAAATCCTTGCCAAAAGATTCCTGAAACAGGAATACGGATATTATAAACAGCAGCAGCTTTCTGACAGGCATATTCATATCATGATATGTTCAATTCCGGTCAAAATTACCGATAATTTCTCACACATCTGACAGGAAGAGCCCTGTTTCTGGCTGTAAGATCACTGGCCTGGTTCAGCCTTGTCGATACTATCATTTCCGATCTGTCATTCTTGGCATCATCTGTCCACATCATATACATATTTGTGTTGGTGTGGTTGCCTTCCGGTCCGAAAGCTCCGGAGCGGCACAGCCCGAATATAGTGAATGCCGTATTCGCGTCTTTACAACCGGTCGCGGAAAAAGCCGCCAGCCATTCAGCCCTGGATGGTACATGGAATCCGTCAGGACAAGGATTCCTCCAGGCAGACGGATCAGTCTGAGACAATTCCGTCCATGTTGTCGTGGCGTTTTCCTGATACCAAGGCTGTTCACCCCAACCGTTAAATTTCACCCCGTCCTTTTCCGGTATATTGTTACCTTCTTTAAGTGCCGCCATGGCCGGAGATACCTGCGGATACGATGATCCCCATTTATAGTAGTATCCTGCTGCGTCCCGGTCATACGCCACCGATGCTGCCGTTTTTACCGCACCCAGATTCCTGTCAAGGAACTCCAGACTTACCGTTTCGCCGTCCACCGTAGCCTGTATAGGCTCCAGCGTCCAGTAAACCAACAACTCGTCTGTGAAATTCATCTCGGCATCACGCAGATATACGTCTCTGTCAGCAATGCCTGTAACGAAATGTCTGATTTCCGTATCTGCAGACTCCTCCCCGTTATCGGCAAATGCCATGTACCAGTATTCCGTCAGCGGGGTCAAATCCTCAAGCTCCGCACTGAAGCTGCCGGTCCCGTCCAGATTGTCGGAAACAATCTTTCTGGTCAAGGCATCTGGAGATGTCCCCAAATAAAAGCCATATTCTTCTATGTCTCGTCCTCCGGTCTCTGTTATCACGCCTCGCAATATCGCCCGGGATGCAAAGTAATCTTTCTGGCGGACAGGCTCTGTCGTGGTGACTACAGGCGGGTATTCCATTCTTGTGGCTGTCGACTTGATTTCAGTCCCGATCATATTTCCGGCAGCATTTTCCGCATAGGCCGCAAA
This sequence comes from uncultured Bacteroidales bacterium, assembly GCA_949300335.1. GTDB lineage: Bacteria > Bacteroidota > Bacteroidia > Bacteroidales > UBA932 > Cryptobacteroides. Next base: position 8,079 of record CASGDV010000128.1, read on the forward strand.
ATAATATGTCTTTCCTGTTTCAAGTCCGGACACGATGACATCACCGGATGTCCCCTCGGCACTGGAATATACGGTATTGTCAAGGCTTGCCTCGTCTTCACCCCATCGGACCCCATATCTGGCGTCAGCATCATTGCCATCGCTTGACAGGCTGACTCTTACGGTAACACTTTCCGAGCCTATGTACGGGAATGGCGTGGTCTGGTCGATCTCTGCGACAGGAAGCTCGAACTTTTTGGTTTTCAGCTTAAGTGCGGCTCCGGTCGTTTCGCCCAGGATATTTTCCACAAATACCGACAATTCATATTCCGTTTCCGGTTCCAGCCCCGAAATGATCGCAGAAAAATTCCCTTCATCGTCAGGGAGTTCCGCTTCAAAAGTTTCGCTTTCCTGTCCGAAACTGATGCGGAATCCGCACCGGGCAATATCTCCGCCGCCTGTCGACAATAGTTTCCCTTTGGCAAGCATATAGTTTCCGAAGACATCGGAATCTTCCGTGGTATTCTCGAAAATCGGCTCCACGGCTATCGTAAACTGCAGGTTTTTCCCGTATCTCGGTCCACTGTACGTCCTTACGTATGCTTTCACATAATAAACTTTTCCGATTTCAAGATCTTCGTATGTAAGACTGAACGGAGCGCCGTCCTGCACAGGTGTCACCGATTCCGTATCATACGGATTTTCCTTGCTTAATATAAAGCCCCTTTCATGTATTGACGATTCATCTCCGGATATCGCAGCCGACACGTCTACTACGGCTTTCTGCGTTTCCGGATCATACTGCACGGATACGGGTAAAGTCTCGACCGTGATTTCAGAAACCTCTTCCTTTTGACAGGAACATAGCCCTGCGCAGAGCAGGAAAAAGAATATTTTTTTCATATCAGCCATTCTTGATTGTTTCGTAAATCTTACTTGGCGGCAAGGAAAACGGATTTCGGCCCGTCATAGTCATATTTGAACCAGTCAAAATCCACATAGCCCTCGCCGTTTTCATTCATAGAGAACAAACCGACGAAAATCCCGTCGAAACCGCGAGTCTCCATAGTGTATCCCTCCCCGAATGGAATGTAGGACAACCCGTCGGTACTGTACTCACAGCCAAGTTTGTTCCCGTCCATAGTCAGCTTCAGCCAGACTTGCTCCCTTTCGATCTCATTCCCGACAAGTCTTTTGCCGGGCGTATCCATGACAATATTCCCAGTCCGTCCGCTGCACTGTATCCCGAA
>CASGDV010000129.1 GCA_949300335.1 uncultured Bacteroidales bacterium
ACATACTGCCTCGTGGCCATTGTCGAGCACGACTGTCAGCTTGGAAGAACAACGTTCAATGTTCTCCGAGTACTGAGCAGAGTCCTGACCGACAAAACCTCCATCAGAGACCTTTTCAAAGGTTCCGAAACTATCGAGGACACGGATGATGAGACTGTTCAACTTCAATTTGATTTTAAGTTTTAAATTTTATTGGACACTAGTGATTCATTGTAATTAATTTTATGTTTGATTGTTAATCTTCCAGATTTGCCGGACAGCCGTTCCAACGTACCGACTCCAGGACAATGTTTTCTGCGTTTTCAATTTTCAGCGGCTGTCCGAGATTTCCGTTCGCCGATGCGTCGCGGACGAACACATTCCTCACGGGAGCCGTTTCCTGTCCTTCTATCCTGATGAACGACAGACTTTCCCTGTTCAGGGTCGATATAGTGTCGGTGTGCATGTTTGTCACATATATATCCGATATATGCGGCGGATAGGCAGCTTTTTCCGGATCATATGCCCCTTCGTAATCAGTTCTTATCTGTATAAGCCTTTCGCATTTGCCTATATTGAAATTACGGACATATACGTTGCTGATTCTGGCATTCCGGAGACATCCGCTCTTTATATAAAGTCCGATTTGCACCGAATCGGCCTTGCAGTTTTCCACAAACACGTCATGCACTCCGCCGGAGTTTTCAGATCCTATCGATACGGCTCCCACATATCCCTTTCTGAAATGACAGTTCCTTATTATCATTCCCGAACTTGGCCTTCCCCCGTTTTCAATGAAGGCCTCGTTGTCCCTGCCGGACTTGATTGCGATGTTGTCATCCCAGTTCATGAAAGTGACACCGTCTATGATGACTCCGTTGCAGGAGTCCGGGTCTATGCCGTCACGATGACCGTCAATTATGATATTCTTGATGAGGATGTTGTCACTCGTTACGGGGTTGAGATTCCAGAAGCCGCCGTTTATGAAACTCACTCCTTCTATCAATATGTTCCTGCAGTTTATTGTTTGGAAAAACGGCTGTGGAGGTATCCATCCTTGCATGTCGAATGTTTTCTTTTCCATCGGAGCGAGCATCTGGCCCAGTTTTCTCAAGGCCTTGTTGTCCTTTATCGAATCAGCCGGCACGTCATCTGTTTTTTTCGAAAACACTATTGCGTTCCTGTTTCCGCTTTTCGGACTCTTCCTGACTTCATATCCTTTCGGCAGTGAAACCGCAAATCTGCTTTCCGACCACCCTTTCCCGTCGGATACGAATGCTCCTTTCCCGGTGATCGCTATGTTTTCCTGACCAGAGGCGAAAATCAGCGGTGATACGGAATAGATCCAGGTCCCCTCAAAGCGGGTGAAAACTCTTCCGAAATGATCATCATCACCTATAAGGAATCTTCTTTTCAGTTTCTTGTCAATGTATATGAATGCGTTTTCTTCAAGATGCAGACGTACGTTGCTTTTCAGGACTATCGGTCCTCGTACCAGATATCCGCCTTCGGGAACGGTTACAGTACCGCCTCCTGAGTTGTGACATTCCTCGATTGCATTGTTTATGGCATTGAAATTGTCCGTCATCGTCATGCCCGGGCAATCTCCCACGGCACCGAAGTCAAGTATGCTTATGTTTCTGTCTGGAAATTCAGGCATTGATGACAGTACCTGTTCTTCTATTGCCTTGTATTTACAGTTGTCCCATCCGGATGGATTGCCGCACCCGGCAAGCATTATCGTCGAGACAAGAATCATCGGTATATGTCCCATCTTTTTCATGTTTATGTTTACCTGGCCTTGAATTCCCAAACCTTGATTTTCTGTCCGGTCATAACTTTCTCGAACGGGCCTGCGGTAGGTGTTTCCGAGCGTTTTTCCCCCAGCAGGTCAATGTCCACTGACAACCTTGTTTCGTCACGGTTTTCAAACAACGATTCCGAAGCGAAAGTCGTTCCGAGCAATTCCGTTGTGATGATTTTGTTGTTTTCAAGAACTCCGGAGTAGTCATTGATGTTCAATGTGATGTAGATTCCGTCATTTTCCACGCTCAGATCTACCGACGGGTTCCTGCTTGTCGTGTCATATGCCGAACCTTCCTCATGTTTGTATGCCCCGTATCCGTTGATGAACAGATTGTTGCAACTTGCTACAGGCGGAATTATTTCCGTCTGTGAATTCTTGACATTGCGGAAATACATGTAGTTGTCCTTGAACGGAGGGAAACCGTCATAATGGTTGACGCCTCTATGATTCTCCAGTGTGTCCGGCTTTAGGAAAATGTTGTTGTAGAACCTGTGGTCTCCTCCTGCAGTCACCATTACACCCGCTATTTTCGTCGAATGAGGGAAGTGATATGGTGTATATCTGTCCACTTCAAGTGATCCTTCTATGTTGCCCGATATGAGATTATGCACCACTGCAGTTCCCTTCGCAGCGAATACCAGTGCAGATCTGGAAAGAAGGATGTTGTTGTCTATCATGGTCGGTCCATGTGAAACTTCCACGAATATGTCCCTGTGGTCGCTTTCCGCAATTATGTTCCTTGTTACTCTGGTTCCCTGTGCCTGCCAGTCAAGCCAGATTCCCTTATATGTGTTTATTATTATATTCCTTTCTATCAGAACGTCAATGGCCGCGTGAACCTTGATTCCCGCAATTTCAGCGCCTGCAATGTCCCTGTTCGTGTTGATGTCGTAGATGTAGTTGTCGGATATCGTGCTGAATGCACAACCCATGTGCCCGACAATGCCGGTCTGCCCGCAGTCATGTATTATGTTTCTCCGGATAATGTGCGATCCGATCAGTTCCTTGCACCATCCCAGAGCCTCGGCATTGAATACTGCCTCAAGCTGTCTGAAGAATCCGACTTTACCTTTTCTGGAAGATGCAGGATTTTCGGCTGATGCCCTTTCCTTTCCCAGGCTTATTCCCGATGCTTTCGAATGGAATATCTCGTTGTCTTCGATTATCCATCCCTTGCTCCAGTGCGGACCGACCAGACCTATCTGCATTGCTGTCGGAGGGGCCCACCATGTTGCAGCCTGCGACATCTTGAATCCGCGTACCGTTATATAGTTCACACCTGAATATTCCGGAAAGAAACATGCTGGGCGTACGTTGATTTCCGTAAGTGTCCTGTTCGGATTCACCTTGCCGAAGTCCGCCCATATGCAGGTGTTTTCGTCATCAACGGAACAGAACCATGTACCTGTCTTCAATGAATCGATATCATAAACTTCCGCCAATGCTTTGCCTTCCGAATAGACCTCACCGAGGTGGACCCTGTTCTTGGAAGCGCACCAGTCTCCTGTCAATACCTTTGCATAGGGATTGAACTTTCCGAAAAAGTCATTGTCAATGGTGGCTTTCCATACGCTCCCTTTCTCTTTTTTCCAATCCGTTATCTGTTCTGAACCTTTTATATGCACTTCTTCTCCTTCATATGCCCGGTAAAGAATCCTCATCAGGTCATTTGCTCCTCCGTTTTTCGGGGTGACCCATTCGCGGTATACACCTTTCCGCACAGTTACAGTGTCACCCGCCACCGCGATCTCGGCGGCTTTTGATATTGTCCTGAAAGGCTCCTCGGCCGTACCTTTCCAAAGGTCGGACCCTTCGGGTGATACAAAATACTCTCTTGCGGAGGATGTGATGCCGGCAATTACGGCAACCAGTGTTACAAATGCTTTCTTCATAGTTTTATAGTTTGTATTTTGTCATTTATGTTGCATGAAAAACCATTCGAGGAAATCATGGTCGTCAAAGGCTTCTTTTGCCGCTCCGTGTCCGGTATTTTCAAGTTCCACGTACTCGAAGTTTCCGGCACCCTTGTCTTCCAGTATTTTCACAACGAGTCTGGATGCTTCCACCGGGACAATCTTGTCCTTGACCCCGTGATATATCTTTATCGGAATTTTCCCGGCCCATCTGTCAATGTCTTCAAGTGTTGTGGCTCCTGCCATCGGGGCGGCAGCAGCGAACAGTTTCGGATATTCCGAAATAAGCTTGTATGTTGAGAATGCTCCCATCGAAGATCCGCTGATGTATATGCGCTTGCTGTCGGCAAGTCCCGATTCTATGTATGTGCAAATCAGTTCCTTCACAAGTCTGCCATACGCGCTCAATTCCACTTCGAGTTTATTTTCCAGTATGTTCCGTTCCGTAAATGATGGCCAGAATCCCGCTTTTTTCTCAGGAACTTTTATGTATGTCCTGTCTGATGTCACCTGTGGATAAATAACTATACATGGATATTTTTTCTGAAGGTTGGAATTCATGTTCTTTTCATTCTTTTCCAGAAATTTTCTGAATTCCTCTTTGCCGGCATCGCTCATTCCGGTTTCGGAAGACTCAGATTTGATGATCCTCCTGAATTTTCTCATGATTTTCCGTGCTTCAGGACTCGATGTGCCGACAGGTGTGTAGCCTGTGCCGCTTCTGTTTTCCCCGCAATAGAAAAGTCGTCCTTCTTCCTCATCGCTGTTGGATTCAAGAAGCCATTCCCGGGTCCTTATTATCCGGATGTTTCCATAATAGCTTATTGCGAATTCTTCATGCTTGCCGGACTTCCCGGTAAGCACAGGCATGAGACTCTTTCCGTCAAGCTCTTTTCTGGAATCCGGACAAATACCGGCGAAATCTAGTATTGTCGGGAGAATGTCCGGAATATCGACCAGTTCTCCGGAAACCCTGTTCCCGGGGATTGTTCCCGGACAACTTATGATGCACGGCGTACGCGGTCCCCATTCTGATGCCGTCGTTTTTCCGTAACCCTGTGTCCCGTTGTCTCCTATGAATACTACAAGAGTGTTTTCCCTTATGCCGAGCCGTTCAAGCGATCCTATCATCTTTCCGATTATCTTGTCACAGTATTCTACGTTGGCTTTCAGCGCTTCCGGTGAATTTGTCTTTACATCCGGCTTGTCCGGTGTACCCACCCATGGCGTGTGTATCAGGGTCATGGGATAATAGGCAAGGAAAGGCTCTTCCTTTTCCGTACAGTCTTCCATAAATCCGATGAGGAAATCCGAATACATGTCCGGCCCGTAGTCATCCGGTCCGGTCTTGATATGTTCTCCGTTCACCATGATGCCCGGATGCCAGTATCTTGATGTCTTTCCGGAATTTTCTGGGAAATATCCGCCCTGATAGTCCACTCCTTCCGGCAGCATACCCTTATATATCCATGCCATGTACTCGTCGAAGCCGCAGTCATGGACAAGAGAAAGGCCTTTCCCCGACAATTGCCATTTGCCGGCCATGGCCGTCCTGTATCCGGCATCGCTGAACATCTGTCCTACAGTATATTCTTCAGTGGAAAGATCGTATTTCCGTCCAATCCCTCCCGGTTTGTCCTGCATGTTCAGGTGCCCTGTATTTACTCCGTATTTTCCTGTCATGAGAGCTATTCTGGAGGGAGTCGATACCGGAGTCGCAAAAAATGTTTCAAAACGTATCCCGCTTTCAGCCAAAGCATCGAAATTGGGAGTGAGGTTCAATTCACTCCCATAACAGCCAAGTTCCATTGCCCCCATATCATCTGCCATGATAAGGAGAATGTTCTTGTTGCCATTTTCTGCATTGAGCCCTCCTGAAAGGGCCGCTGCAAACATTATTGATGCAATCCTGTATCTCATTTTTCCCTGATCTTGACTTCGCTGCCTTCCCTTACGGTCAAAACGTAAAGGTCACCGTCCTTTACGGTTTTTTCGGCACCGGCTATCGCCAGTCTTTTTCCGGAAGAATACACTACGATTTCCGCTGTACCTTCAAGGCAGTCTGAAACTTTTACGATTATGTTTTTGTTTCCTTTTTCCAAAGGGAATATTTCCGCATTGTTGATATTCCTGAGCTTGCATACGTATATGCTGCCCGGCCTGTCGTTGAATTTGTTTATGGATACTTCTTTCCTGTGACTGTATGTATTTCTGAGAGGCCCGATTTCAATGGACTTTTCCTTATTTGCACAAGGGGCTCCAAGAACCTGCCATTCAAGATTGTCGAGTTTGAGAAGCCAGGTTAGCATTCCGTTCCCGTCGGCAAAGGTGCTCATGACAGACCTGTTCGCAACTCTCATATCCACTTCCATGTGGCTGTTGCATGATGTCGCTTTTCCAAAATCATAAATAGTGTCATCTATGCCGATTTTCATGTTGCCGCTTTCTTTGCCGGCATTTTTGAAACGTATTTCGCATCTGTAAAGCATTACGTCGGAATGCAGGTTTGAGAATTCGACTTCTGCCGAGAGATTGAAAACATTGTCGGATGACGGATCCGAGTATATGGACTCCTTGATTTTCGTTTCATCGAACCTGAACGGTATCCTTATTGTCTGTTTAGTACCGTCAAGTATGAACGATGTTTCATCCGATAAGGCGGCAAGATTGCCGTATCTGTCATGAAGTTTCGGACTTACCGTCATCTTCTGTTTCCCGCTGTTTTCTCCTTTGAGTGTTATTTCCATTTCATATTCCTTGTCAGCGGCTACCCGGTAATACGTGTATTTATTGTGTGAACTTCTTGGAAATGTCACTGTCCGATTCTTTTCCGATGCAAAAATCAGTACTCCGGGATTTTTCCATTGGTAAGAAGTCTTGTTGTCGCTTATGCTGCAGCCCATCAGCTGGTTGTCTTTCTTCGGCTTGTCCGCATTGCGGCTCATGAAATATTCGAACCCGGGATCTTCATTTATGACATTTCCCTTTACCGGAGCGGCATACAGATCCATTTTCCCGTTATCCGATATATGGTGATGGTATACCGGACCCTTTTCTCCGTTTCTGGACATACCGCAACCTATGCTGTATGCCGCAGCGGCTTCAGGATTGAAACTTGTTTCTTTTTTCAGTATGCCGCGGAACTGCTCGCTATTGTCAATCATGTCCACGAATGTGTCATATTCGGCACTGTAGCACCTTATGTCGACTTCGTCTTCGCTTATTTCAAAATATATTCCTCCGAGTCCGTGCTTTCCTTTGCTTGGATCGAATCCTCCTATCCTGCCGTTTGAAACGAAGAGACGGCCGTCCTTTTCAACTACTTCGTAATTATGGTTGTGTCCGTACATCCATGCTATGCAGTTTGGATATTCATTCATTATGTCTATGATTTCCTTTGTATTCACAACACCTCTGTAGCCCGGTTCAAAATTCTTCGAATATCCGATGAGGCTGTTATGTGAAAGCAGGATGGTAGTCTTGTCCTTGTTAAGTTCCAGATCCAGCCTGAGCCATTCGAGAAGTTCTTTGGGGACATATACGGCCCGGATCAGTTCGGGAACGGAGACAAAATGGATTCCCTGGATATCGAAACTGTAGTATGGCCTGGCTTCATGACTGCCGAGTACGGCACAGGTGAATTCGCTGTCCCTGTCATTCGCGTGTGCTATTTCATGGTTACCCGGTACATAGAAGAATGGTATCGGCCAGTCCTGGCCAAGGATCATGTCAGTCCATTCTCCTCTTTCCTTGTCCCTGTCCTTTCCGTTATGGTGGGCATCTCCGGTATCTATGAAAACGTCCAGGTCCGGGAATTTCCTGCGGATCCGGTCTATCATTTCCTTTTGCTTTTCAACGCTTGGCTGCTGCTCGTTTTCCCATCCTACATGGGCATCAGAAACGATGAATCCTTTCAGGGATTCTTTATCCTCTCTTGCACTGCAGATGAATGAAAGCGTGAACAGGATCACGCCGAGTATGATTCTTTTCATATACTTATAGTTTTCTATATGTTCTTTAATGTTTTTTCAATATATGGTTTGAGAATGTTTTCCATTATTCTATAACCTTCTATGGTAGGATGTACTCCGTCTTTTGCATATTCTGGAGGAAGTCCGTTGTTCCTGTCTTTCATCTTGCTGTGGAAATCGACGAATGCGATGTCATTCCGCCGGCTCGAGGCCTTTTCGCCATGGATAGTCAAGTACAGGCAGTATCGAACATATTATGACCTCTATATCGTTGGATTTTGCCAATTCGCACATTGAAACTATGTTGCCGAAGATGTTTTCCAATGAAATATAGCCTTTGTTCTGTGCAATGTCATTTGTACCTGCCAGAATTACGACACACTTCGGAGACAGATTGATGACATCCTGCCTGAATATCAGCAGCATCTGTGACGTAACCTGTCCGCTCGCTCCCCTGCACAAATAACCGTTTTCAGTGAAGAATCCAGGAGACTTTTTCGCCCATCCTTCAGTAATGGAGTTTCCCATGAATATCGCATCCGCATGTTTCGGTGCCGTCCTGTTCATTTCCGCATATTTGCCAAGACCGGCCCAGTCCTGTTTTACCTGGGCAGAAGAGCAGGTGTACTTTTGTTTTCCGCTTATCCTTTCATTTTCGTTCAGAACTTCCGACCACCACCTATTGAATTTTTTTGCCATTTTCAATACTTTCCGGGGATGTCCGGAAGAAATATCCTTTGTTTCACAAGGGTCTTTGTCCAGGTCGTACAGTTCCCATTTCTCTCCTTCCTTGATTTCTGGAACATTGCCTTTATTGTTCCAAGCGTTAAGTTCACGTATGATAGGACGGTATAATTTCCATTTTCCTTCAATTACGGCACAGTTCGACAAATCAGTCAGGTATGCCTTATTATAGCACCAGAAACCGGTATGTTTCCTGACAGGAGTATTGTTGACAAGAGCATTTTTCCTGCTGGTCCCGTCAAAGGCTTTTCCTTTGTTATCCCCTCCAGCAATATCGATTATGGTCGGTGCCCAGTCTATTGCATTGAACGGGATATCTTTCCTGCCAACAATCCTGTTTCCCCATTGTATGAGGCATGGTACATTGATGCCACCTTCAAGGACACATTCTTTTGAACCGGCAAGATTGCAGTTCCACCTTAGTTGTGACAGTCCCTTGTATTTTCCGAAATAAGGTCCGTTGTCAGACGTAAATACAATCAGAGTGTTGTCGGATATGCCGTACCTCTCAAGGGCAGCCATCAATCTTCCGATGTTCTTGTCAAGCCTCGAAATCATTCCGTATACGATTTCCGTCCCTTTTTCAAGTCCTTTTCCTCTGAACGGCTCAATTTCTTCTTCCGGGGCTTGCAGCGGGAAATGCGGGGCATTGTATGCAAGATACATGAAGAAAGGGTTCTCATCATGGACTCGTCTGCCGATGTATTCTATAGCCTTGTCCGTAAGAAAATCGGTTGCATACGTTCCGTCAGAATCCCTGACAGGAGCATCATCAGAGATGATTTTGTATTCATAGAAATCGGACCAGCCTCCGGGTGCTGTTATTACCCAGCTGTCAAATCCTCTTCCTTTGAAATCCGTATCGCCAAGATGCCATTTCCCCAATGCTATTGTATTGTATCCTAGTTCACGCAATTCCCCGGCAAGCCATGGTTCCGATAAAGAGGATGTCTTCTCAATGTGGGTCATTCTGTATCCGGATCTTTCATGATAACGTCCGGTCAGTATTGATACCCGGCTTGGTCCGGAAATCGGAGCAGCGGACCTGTACCGGTCAAGAACAGTTCCTTTTTGTCCGATACGGTCTATGTTTGGCGTGTTGATTATATTGTTTCCATAACAGGACAAGTCTCCTTTGCCAAGATCGTCAGCGATAATGAAAAGTATGTTGGGCGTCTTCTCTTCTTTTGTCTTGGACAAAACAGGAAAGGAAGCAAGCAAAGCCGGAAGCAATATAAGATTCGCTTTCTTCATAATATCAGAGTTTTTTGCATAGGTTTATAATGGAATCCCTTTTTGATTTGTCTCCGACTTTCCGTGTGTCCTTCATGAATATGCGGCTGCTGCTCTCCGGACATTCGGAGATGAATTTTTCCGCACATTCAAACAGTTCCTGTTTCTTTTCAGATAATTTGTCTGAAAGATCGTTTCTTTCATACGGGTCTTCCTTTATATTGTATAGTGCATCTTCTCCGGACCTTTTGTCGATTACAATTTTCCAGTCTCCGGCCCTCACACCAAGTAGATTCATACATCCTGCGGAAATCTTTTCATTGTCCTTATGCCGCGGCTGCAATGCAAAGAAAAGCGTGTCATGCACATTGCCGAGTGAACGGTCTTTGATGTATGGAATAAGACTTTTCCCGTCTCCGTATTCATATTTTTCCTTTCCTTCGGCAACTCCGATGAAGGTCGCAGCCATGTCGATTATCGAACAAATGGAATTTGATTCCTGACCGGGGGCAATCTTTTCCGGCCAGCGGATAGCAAGAGGGACTCTTATGCCGCCTTCCCACATTGTCATTTTTGTTCCCCTGTAACCTCCGTTATGGCTTTCCTGTTCCGCACCGTTGTCACTCATGAATACAATCATTGTGTTGTCTGCAATACCGCATCTGTCAAGGTGGTCAAGTATTCTGCCAATCTGGGTGTCCATGAACTCTATCATCGCATACCTTGTCGCATCAAGCGGTTCCAGACCTTTTTCCAGATATTTTTTTATAATCTGTTCCGGTGCCTGTAACGGCGTATGCGGAGCATTGTATGCCAGATATACGTAGAACGGTTCGCATTTGCTTCCGGAAATGAAATCGATTGCCCTGTCTGTCAGCTCTTCCGTAAGATATTTCATTTCTTTTACAGGAGCGAAACCGTCAAATATGAAAACTTGCTTGGAATATGGCCCGCCGTTGTAGTGGCTCCCTTCTTCGGGTCTGTAATAGTCGTGCATTCCTCCCAGAAAACCATATGTGACATCAAATCCGTTGTTGGCCGGATGATTCGACACATCCCATCCCTGATGCCATTTGCCGAACCATGCGGTATTGTAACCGAGCCTGCCAAGTTCTTCCGTAAAAGATACCCTGTATGGCCCGATGCCAGGAGCAGTACCTTCCGGGTTTCCGTAGACCCCACTTCTCTGAGGAAATTGTCCGGTCAGAAAAGCCGTTCTCGTAGGTGAGGAAACAGGTGATGCGTATGCCTGCGTCATGCGGATTCCTTCTCCGGCAATTCTGTCCACGTTCGGAGTCATGACAACCGGTGATTCGTTGAAACAGGAAATGTCTCCGTAACCCAGGTCATCTGCCAGAATGAAAATGATATTCGGCCGTTCTTCCGTCCGGTTTTCGCATCCGCATGAGCTTAAAAGCGCAGTCAAAGCTGCAAATGATATGGTCCTTCCGTTCATGATTCTGTGGTTATGTCGTAGCAAAAGTATACCGGCAGAATTAAAAGAAGGATTAAAATAGGGATAGTCATTTAATTTCTTCAATTTGAGTTAACCGGCAGACTCTCCCGTATTTTCCGATCAAACTCATCGTTTTTTATATCATCGGCTCTGGTTTCAGGGCCGATTTTTTTGTTTTCAGTCACGTCTGGAGCCACC
>CASGDV010000130.1 GCA_949300335.1 uncultured Bacteroidales bacterium
TGGTCGTCGTGCATCACCGGAATATCGCATTCCTCTTTTAGGCGGCGTTCGATCTCAAAGCACTCGGGGGCCTTTATGTCCTCCAGGTTGATGCCTCCGAAAGTGTGGGATATGGCCTTTACAACGGCTATGAATTTCTCAGGGTCTTTCTCGTCTATTTCGATATCAAAGCAGTCAAGGCCGGCGAATATCTTGAACAGCAGGGCTTTGCCTTCCATGACAGGCTTTCCGGCCATGGCTCCGATATTGCCTAGTCCAAGTACAGCAGAACCATTGGATATCACAGCCATAAGATTGCCTTTGTTGGTGTATTCGTAGGCATTTTCAGGATTGTCCTTGATTTCCAGGCACGGCCATGCCACTCCCGGCGAGTATGCCAGGGAAAGGTCGTGCTGTGACGAGTACGGTTTTGTAGGCACGGTCTCTATCTTGCCCGGTTTGCCCTCGCGGTGATAGTCGAGGGCCGCTTTCTTATTGTTGTTCGTGTCAGCCATATTCCAAATTTTAATACGCGAATATACGCAGAAGCCGAGAGCAATGCAAATATCATATAACTGAGGAATATGGAAATTTTATTCGACTCCAGAAATGCGCTAAAATAGTGCAGAAATAATCATTTATTGATTATCTTTGCACTAAAATCGCTCAATATGACAATCAGAGAATGGATTCGACATAGAGAAATAAGTGGATTTCCGACTTTTTCTGTAGAAGATATAAGGATGGCATTTCCCAATCATTCGGAGCAGGTTATCAGAAATGAACTTTTCCGATTATCGTCTCAGGGTATCTTATATTCTGCATATAAGGGATTTTATGTTATTATCCCTCCACAATATGCAGCTAACAGGATTGTACCTCCAATTTATTACATTGACCAATTGATGTCATATCTGGAAAAGCCATATTATATAAGTCTGTTGAACGCTGCGGAAATTTTAGGTGCTGCGCACCAGCGTCCGCAAAGGTTTTCCGTAATGACCATATATCCGAAGTCGTCCGTCTCGTCATCCAAAAACAATACACTTGCCTGGACATACCGTAAAGAGATTCCATCGGATTTTTTACTGGCAAAAAATTCTGAAACCGGAGTAATCTATTACTCAAATGTGGAATTGACCTCCGTTGATATTGTGCAGTATGAACAGTATGTCGGAGGACTTTCAAGGGCCGCCACCATTTTGGAAGAATTGGCGGAGATGATGGATTTCAGGGATGCGTCCAAAAATTTGTTCGGTCATACCTCAATTGCCACTGTACAACGTTTGGGATATATTCTGGAAGAGGTTCTTAGACAGAAAGAGGTTGCGGAAGTGCTTTACACAGAATTGTTGTCATATACCAGACGTTTCAGATATGTTCCGTTAAGTACCAATCGGCCAGAAAAGGATGCTAAAAAGAACACCCGCTGGAAAGTTTATATTAATTCGATAATAGAAACAGACGAAATATGATAAACAGGGCAGCTATTACACAATGGAATCAGATTGTTCCGTGGAATAATAATGCGCAAGTGGAGCAAGACCTCATTATTTCCCGTGCGCTGGTCGCGATTTTCAGAGATGAATTCCTTGCCTCACAATTAGCTTTCAGGGGAGGTACGGCACTTCACAAATTGTATCTAAAGCCTCAACCCAGATATAGTGAGGACATTGATTTGGTACAAATTTCGGCTGGACCAATAAAGCCTATCATGTTCAGACTTGGCGAGGTATTGGACTTCTTGCCTGACAGAATTACGAAACAAAAGCGATACAACAACACGATGTTGTTTCGTATGGAATCTGAGATACCTCCTGTTATTCCGCTTCGATTGAAAATTGAAATAAAATTCAATCCGCAGTCAGGTTATGAACTTGTCCGCTCACAATTGATAGATAAATTACAGTGATTGTTTCCTTACGATGAAATTTGCGTATCTTTGCCGGCAGCGGAATAGCTGCCATGAATGATATTCATTTCGTCCATTGCTGAAACTTTATCCAAATGCCTTTAGTAAGCGTAATAGTACCGGTGCATAATGTCGCGCCATACCTTCAGAAATGTGTTGACTCCATTAAAGCACAAGACCTGACCGATATCGAAATCATACTGTCGGAAAACCTTTCCACCGACGACTCGTGGGATATATGCAGGAAACTCGCGGAGACTGACGACAGGATACGTCTGCTGAGACTGGATGCGGCAGGCCTGTCTCTGGCGAGAAACGCCGGGATAGAAGCTGCATCAGCGGAATACGTATGTTTCATCGACAGCGACGACACTATCGAACCTGACATGCTGTCAGCCATGTATGCCGGCATACAAAAATACGGTGCAGACCTGGCTGTCTGCAATTATGTCATCGACTATCCTGACAGGCCTCCGCAATACAACTATCCGGAAACCGGAGATACCCGGTTTTACACTTCGGCCGGAATGCTTTCCGAGCTTCTTCAGGAGCATATATGCAGTTCCGCCTGTGTGATGATGTGCAGAAAAAGGCTGTTTGACGACATAAAGTTTCCTGTAGGGAGATATTTTGAAGACCATGCTACCACTTACCGGATAGTGGATGCCGCGACAGGCGGATGCGTCCATATCGCCCGGTCCCTGTACCGTTACATCCAAAGGCCGGCAAGCATCTGCCATAGTCCCGGATTCAGGAAAAAATACGACTTCGCCCTTGCCAGTTTGGAAAGAATCAGATTCATAAACGGATACGGCAGATTCAGTCCAGCCGAAAAGAGACGGATATTCAGATATAACATAAAGACATTCGTCATAAACTTTGTCGGCTGCATAGAATACGCAGACAGCAAGGAAAAGATGGAAAAGGTCGAAGAACTCCGGGCCGCGATACCGTTCTCTCTGGCATTCAAGACCTCGTCATACAAAGAGTTCAGCCGCCTGATGAGAATCAGGTACAATTGGAAGGCTTTCTGCCGGAATCATGGAAGGAATAGTCTTGAATAAATCTGAAACTAACAGTTTACATGCATACATGGCTGCACGCAATGAAGCAATAATCAACCTCCGGGTTCTTGCCGTCCTTATAGTCGTCATCGGACATTGCATCATAATTTTCGATCCGGCATGGAGCAGGCCGATGGGATATGAGAGTCTGTATCCTTCAGGATTTCTGGTATCTGTCAAGAGACTGATCAACCTGTTCCAGATGGAGCTCTTCTTTTCCATTTCCGGATTCTGTTTTTATTACAGCATCCATAAAGTCTCTGATTTCGGGCACTTCATCCTGAACAAGGCCTGCCGTCTCATAATACCGTTCATTGCCACAGGCATGCTGTGGCAGATTCCGTTAAGGGCGATTGCCCGATACAACGGTTTCGCAGACAAGAACATTCTTCAGATCTGGGAAGCCTTTTTCACCTTGAAGGATTGCGGTCATCTGTGGTTCCTGCCTGTCCTGTTTTTCCTGTTCTTGATATCATACCTTCTGCTGAAAACACACAGGAAGGCCATATGGGTCGTTCCCTTCATTGCCGCAGGCTTATATGCATTGTATGTCCGGCTGCCCGGGGATTTCCAGATAAGCAACATCGCCAAATACCTGATTTTCTTCCTTCTGGGCTACTACCTGAATCTCTCCGGCCTGATGGAAAAGATAAAAGGGAACTGGTGGAAGAAATTCGCGACTGTCC
Organism: uncultured Bacteroidales bacterium; assembly: GCA_949300335.1. Classification (GTDB taxonomy): domain Bacteria; phylum Bacteroidota; class Bacteroidia; order Bacteroidales; family UBA932; genus Cryptobacteroides. Next base: position 3,642 of record CASGDV010000130.1, read on the forward strand.
TTTCATACCTGATTATAGCCGGCACCGTAGTCATGGTATGTGTATTCGATACGGATATCCGCAATTATATGACTTCCGGCATAATATCAGCTTTTTTTGTCATCGGCCTGTATCTGGTCATCCCTTCCCGCAGCGGAAATCTGACAAAGTGGATTGACAAGAACAGTTTCGGGATATACCTGTTCCATTCGCCGGTCCTGTATCTGGGATACCGGTACCTGGGCTGTCTTCCGCCGTACTTATACGTCCCGCTCCAGTTTGTCATCTGCATTGGCGTGAGCCTTATGATGATATGGCTGTTGAGGAAATTGCACCTCGGCATCCTGATCGGGGAAAAATAGATTCATCCCTTTTTATTATTTTTATTAATTTTGCCGGACAAGTCCGATTCAGGTTCTACAGTTCCTGACATCATGGGACAGCCAAAGACATTTTCATGAAATACAAATTACTTTCAGTAAACAAAGTCCCGTTTATAGAGACGAGGAATATCGGAGACTACATCCAGGCTCTTGCGGCTTCGCAGTATTATCCGCAGATCGACGGCTTCATCGACAGGGAAGAACTCGATGAATATGAAGGAGAGGAGGCAAAGGTAATCATGAACGGATGGTACATGCATAGCCCGGAACACTGGCCGCCGACAGACAGGATCAGACCATTGCTCGTGTCCTTTCACATATGCTCGGCGGTAAAGGATTTCTTCACTGCAGAGCGGAGTCTGGCCTGGCTGAAAAAACACGAGCCTGTAGGATGCCGGGACAAATTCACTGAAGAACTTCTCGGGAACTGCGGGATCAGGACATGGTTTTCAGCCTGTCTGACACTTACTCTAGGCATGAAATATCACAGCGATGAAAAGGACGACAAGACCTATATCGTCGATCCTATTATTCCGAAAGAGAGAGGAGTTAAGGATATCCGCCAGCTGCTGTATTCCATATTCCACATTTACGACATATGCAGACTGCTGAAAACTACAGATCTGTTCATCGAAGAAGACCGCCCCGGCCGTCTGAACAGGAAGTACAGGAGATACATCAACATGTCCCTATATCACAGGCTATATTCGAAGATTGTTTCACGCAAGGTTCTGATGGGCTCTGAATACATCTCCCAGTCAAACGCGTACTACAATCACGGCTTCACTTCGGATTTCGGGAGGCTTAAAGAGGCGGAACGGCTGGTCAGGCTGTATTCCAGGGCGAAACTGGTGATTACCTCACGCATTCACTGCGCCCTTCCCTGCACCGGGCTGGAAACTCCCGTCATCTTCCTGAAAATGGCCAATGACATTCCGGAATCGGCTTGCAGGATGGGAGGAATCCTGGATTTTCTGAATGTGGTAGAAATCAGCAAAAAGGGAGGGGCAAAACCCCTGTTCAGCCTGAAAGGCAAGTTGTCGGCAGAAAATCATCCGGAAAACAAAACAAGCTGGAAACCGTTTGCGGAAGATCTGAAAAAACGGTGCTGTGAGTTTATGAAGGATTGACAGAACCGTCGTCGCCCCTGTCCGCAGTCTGGTCAATGCTTTTCAGGGCAGGCAGGCTTATATGGAAGTGGACGGCCAGCACGCGGATCAGGAATACGGATACAGCCGCGATTACCTGAGTCAGGACAGTGTCCAGTCCGAGCCACAGGCACAGATGATAGACTATGCCTCCGAGCAGACAGGCCATCGCATATATGTCTTTTCTGAAAATCAACGGGACTTCGTTTATGAAAATGTCGCGGAACATTCCGCCCGCGGCCCCGGTAATGGTGCCCATTATGACATTTACCCAGACAGGGAATCCGGCTTCCAGACTTTTTTCGACCCCTACTACAGTGAACAATGCTATACCTACGGCATCGAAAATAAAGAATGTATTGTCCAGCCGGACAACATATTTCCTGAATATGAGGACGAAGATCAATGCCAGACCTGTCACTATGAGATAGGAAAGGTGTTCCATCCAGAACGGAGTGGTATCCAACATCAGGTCTCTGAGGGTACCGCCTCCCACAGCTGTCACGAACCCCACGACATACGCGCCGAACCAGTCGAAATTCTTTGCGGCTGCCAGTCTTATGCCGCTGATCGCAAAGGCGAATGTACCAATATAGTCTATAATGTTTATGAATTCCATGTCCGTCCAATAAAAGGGGAAAGGTCAAAAGTCACGAAATGACCGCGACTGGAAAGAGCGAAATCCTCCTACTTAGGGGTGCAGGGGGTTTAGAAGGGTATAGTCTTTCGAAGAAAGACGTTTGAGGGTGGCCAAAAATCCTTTTTGACCACCCTCTTGTGGGAGCTGAGGGAGTCGAACCCCCGACCCTCTGCTTGTAAGGCAGACGCTCTGAACCAACTGAGCTAAGCTCCCTTATACTTGTTTCTTTCGGGCGGTAACTGCGTTGGACTGCGCATCGTCCGTCGGTCATTACCGGAAGGTAACTCCCTTCGTCCTCGCTCGTCCGCCTTGTTTCCGCCGCAAAATAAACTTCGTCTAAACCTTGCCTTTCGGGCGGTAACTGCGTTGGACTGCGCATCGTCCGCCTTGTTTCCGCCGCAAAATACTTTGTTTGTCTTGTTGTGAAAGAACTCATTTCCCGAATGGGATTGCAAAGATACATAAGAAATATTGTTCTGCAAATTTTTTTCAGTTTTTCTGCAAAATTTTTCCATCTGCAATGAAACAAAAGATTTCTGCAGACGTATAATATAAATGCAGAAGAATATTTATGCACACCATCCGGGGCTGTTTTGGTTTTGACAGCATATGACATTGGACGGTAAGCACGCCGGGCGTGGGAGGTTTGCCCGTTAATCT
>CASGDV010000131.1 GCA_949300335.1 uncultured Bacteroidales bacterium
TTTTGCTCATTTCCTCCGAAAGGCACTTTTCCACGGCGTTCGGAGGAATTTTTATTTTCCTCTACTAAGATACAAAATATTTATCACATTGACAATCAATTGATTGTATTTTTAAGTCTATTTCGCGACTATCCCTATATATCTGCCGGACGAACGGTATGTACGATAAAATTCATCGGGAGCCTTGTACTGTCCCTTGTCTATCACCAGAACGGGTTTTTCTACGTCTTCCGTAACGGAATACAGGGTATCCTCAAATGCCTTTTTGAAAAAAAGACAGACAAGGCCCATAAAAGTCTTGAAATAGCGTTTTTCATAAATAAAATAGCGTTTTTTCAGAAATACAAACGTATGACTTCGAGGTAAATTTCAGAAAAATACATGAAACGCGCAAGACCAGGACCAAAATTATTCGTCCCTGAAAGCGAAATTACCGACGCAAAATTCTTCTTTCAATAATTTCCATACACATCCTGCCGTTGTGATACGGACATTTCCAGAAACCTGCCTTATCATCTGTCCTGTTAGCCGAACCGTCCGACTTCAGACTCCACAACCACTCTCCTCCGGAGCGGTCCATGATATGCTTCTTGATAAAATCCCAGCATGAGGCAGCCTTTGCAAGTGCATCAGTATCACCGAAATACTGCCAGAGATTATAATATCCCACCACTGTCTCCGCCTGCACCCACCAGTGCCGGTCTGCATCGACAGCTCCGGATTCCACATTCATTTCATATATCATCCCGCCATCGCTTAGCAACCCTTCTTCTGCAGCATATGCTATCTTTTTCACAACTGGTTCCGTTTGCCGGAGCAGTTCCTCCTCACCGGAAACCATAGCCGCCTCATGAAGAAGCCAGGATGCCTCTATATCATGGCCGAATGAGACAAGCGGGTATTTGCTGTTCCAGTCATCATCGAAAAACAATCCGAGATGTCCGGTGTCCTTGTCCAGAATTTTCTCCAAGAACAGTTTCGTCAGATTGACAAGCCGTTCTTTGAGCCCTGAATTATTCCATACCCGATAAAGATTCGTATAAGGTTCAAGGATGTGCAAATGGGTATTCATCGTCTTTCTCTCATTCTCATCTTTATCGCTCAACCTCATGTCACCGATTTCGCTCCAGTCTTCGGCAAGAGCCTCTACATACCCGTTTTTCAGACAATCGAAGCTATGCCTTTCAATATCTTCATATAGCTTTACTGCCAGTTCGAGAGCTTCCATGTTACCTGTTGCCCTGTAAAATTCACTCAAACCGTAAATAGCGAAGCCTGCCGCATATATCTGTTTTTTCCTGTCAAGCGGAATGCCCTTGCTGTCAAGACTCCAATAAACTCCTCCGTAAGTCCTGTCATAAAATCTTTCGGATACTTCCCGAAAAGCTTTTCCAGCTGTTTCAAGGTATTCCGGTTTCCTGAAAATACGGTATGCCGATGAAAAAGTCCACAAAATGCGGGCATTCATAACGGCTCCCTTAGGTGCGTTATCATCCAGGATGCCTTCTCCGGTGATTCTTCCGTAAAAACCTCTTCCCGGAGCTGTCATCCTTTCCATCCAGAACGGCAGTATTCTGTCGGTAAGCTCTTCTGACATTTCTGCCTCCATAAGGGCGGATATCTGTTCTGCATTCATGCTGACGAATCTGTTCATATGCGATTGTTTGAGAGTTGCCGGCAAATATAAGATTATTGGAAACAGGATGCTCCACAGAAAAATCAAAAAGATGGGAAATGAATCATTATAAGCAAAAAAAGTATCATAAATAAATTATTAATGTAAATTTGCATTGACAACAGCAGAGAAGCCGCAGGACACAGCTGATGTAAATGCCGAAGCATATAACAATAACATTAAAATCAAAGCCGAGACATGAGCGATGTATTGACAGAAATCACCCCTTTGTCCGAAAAAGACTGTTTCTACATAGTTGAGAGACACAAATCGGAATTTACCTATCCCCTTCACCAGCACAGGGAATATGAGCTGAACTTCATAGAAAGGGCATCCGGAGTCAGGCGCATCGTAGGCGACAGCGTGGAGGAAATCGGAGATTATGACCTTGTCCTTATATGTTCTGAAAACCTGGAGCATGTGTGGGAGCAGGGCTCATGCAATTCGAAGGATGTAAGAGAAATAACCATCCAATTTTCACCGAATCTGTTTTCAGAAGGTCTGCTTTCCAAAAACCAGTTCGCCACAATCAACCAGATGTTCCGGAGAGCCGACCACGGACTATCTTTTCCTTTGGGGGCGATAATGAAAGTCTACGGCATTTTGGATACTTTGGCTTCCGAAAAAGAAAGATTCATGCAGTTTTTGAAATTCCTGGAAATCATGTATGAATTGTCCGTATCGAAAGAGACGCCGAGGGTACTTGCAAGCAGTTCTTTTGCACATGCAGCCAGAAGTACCGAAAGCCGGCGCGTAAAGAAAGTCAAACAGTATATCAACGACCATTATACGGAAATCATAAGACTTTCCGATCTTGCCGAACTTGTAGGCATGACCCCTGCAGCTTTCAGCCGTTTTTTCAAGCTTCGTACCGGAAAGACCTTATCGGAATACATAATCGACATACGGCTTGGATTTGCCTCCCGGGAACTTGTAGATACAACCCGCAATATTTCGGAAATCTGTTATGGCTGCGGTTTCAACAATCTTTCCAACTTCAACCGGATATTCAAGGCAAAACGCGGCGTTTCACCCCGCGAATTCCGGGAAATGTTCCGGAAAAACAAAGTTGTCGTATAAAGTACGTTCTGGAAAAGTATCATTATTTGATAAATTAGTATTTGTTTGATTTTTCAACTCTGTCTACATTTGCAGTGTCTTAATCCGTAATTAACACACTGAAAATGAAAAAAGGTTCTCTGATTTTGGCCGCATCGGCCCTGTTGCTCATGTCCTGCAACAGATACTGGCACGTCGAGGACGGAAAATTCGTTAAAGGAAATTCATCTGAACCATATTATTATATAGGCACGAATTTCTGGTACGGAGGCATCTTAGGTTCTCAAATCGACGGGATAGGGAACAGGGTGCGTCTGGAAGCCGAACTGGATAGCCTCAAGTCTCTCGGACTTGTGAATCTAAGGATTCTGGTCGGAGGTGACGGCCCGGACGGTGTGCCGACAAGAGTAGAGCCAACATTACAAAAATCTCCCGGGGTTTATGATGAAAGTGTTTTCGAAGGACTGGATTTTCTGTTGGCGGAAATGGCGGAAAGGGATATGACAGCTGTCCTGTACCTGAACAACGCATGGGAATGGTCTGGAGGTTACGGGCAATATCTCGAATGGGCCGGCGCCGGCAAGGCTGTGATTCCTTCTATAGAGGGATGGCCGGAATATATGAAGTCCGTGTCAGCCTTCGTCACCGACATCAAGGCGAGGGAACTGTTTGCCGCACATGTCAGGAAAGTAGTTACCAGGACCAATACTGTTACAGGAAAGAAGTATTCTGAAGATCCTGCCATATTCTCATGGCAGATTTGCAACGAGCCCAGATGCTTTTCAGATGCGGATTCGGTAAAATCTGCTTTTGCGGACTGGATATGGGAAACGGCTGCCCTTATAAAGTCTCTTGATTCCAATCACATGGTTTCTACCGGAAGCGAAGGTGCCTGGGGATGCGAAAACGACATGGAACTTTACGAAAAGATTCACAGTTGTCCGGATATAGATTATCTCAATATCCATATTTGGCCCTACAATTGGGGATGGGTTTCCGCAGACTCTCTGAATGCAGGACTTCCGGAAGCATGTAAGAATACGGACGGGTATATTTCCGCACACCTCGAAACGGCACGCAAAACGGGAAAGCCTCTGGTTCTGGAAGAATTCGGATTTCCACGTGACGGTTTCTCATTTGACAAAGAATCCACAACGGAGGCGAGAGACCTTTATTACAAATACGTTTTTGACAAGCTCATATCTTCGGCGGCCAAAGAAGATTTGTTCATGGGTGTAAATTTCTGGGGATGGGGTGGATTAGCACGGCAGACACCCGGGAACATATATTGGAAAAGAGGGGACGACTATTGCGGAGATCCCGCCCAAGAACAACAAGGACTGAATTCCGTATATGCATCCGATGCTTCCACGTTGAAAGTCATCAGAGAAGCCGTCTCCAAACTGAATAAATAACCGTTAGCTATAATCAGCATGAATACATTGAAAAAATTTGCTGCGGCTATGGCCGTTTTCCCGACAATTCTTTCGTGCGGCTGTGTTACACTTCCCGTAACAACGGACGTCGATGCGGAAGTAATTCTCGATGACAACTGGCTGTACTGCGGCAACGACAAACACGGACTCAGAGTGGCTTTGACAAACCGCGACACATCCGATTGCAGAACGGTTGTAAATCTCCTGCTGCTGACTGATATGAAAGACACTGCAGCAGCTATGACACATTACGGCATATTCAAAGGGAAAAATTCGGATACCGTGTGTTTCCCGATTTCCCTTTCTCCAGGTTTCTATCAAGCCCAAATCAGCCTTTCCGGTCCGGACGGAGAGAAAGTCCCTGTAAAGACATTCAACATTGGCTGTAATCCGGAGCAAATCATTTCTCCGCAGGACAGGCTCGATGATTTTCAGGAGTTCTGGGACAGGACCATTGCTGAACTTGCAGCAACTGAGGCTCAATATACCCTTACTTTTCTCCCCGAATGTTCCAACGATTTGCGTAACATCTATCGGGTGGATATGAAATCGTTCGGCGGCGTAGCCGTTTCCGGAATCTATGCCGAACCTGCCGCCCCCGGCAAGTATCCGGCCTATATAACATATATGGGATACAATTCGGCCCCATGGTATCCCGATCCGGCATCTAACTCGGAAGCTGTGGAATTCATTCTTTCAATCAGAGGGCAGGCGCTCAACAAAAAATCGGGAGACAAGGCAGGATGGATTACAGAAGGAATCGGGAGCAGGGAAACATATTATTATCGTGGTGCATTCATGGATGTTGTCCGGGCTGTAGATTTCATCTCTTCAAGAGAAAAGGTCGACAGTACCAGGATTTTCGCAGAAGGAGGCAGCCAGGGAGGGGCCTTGACCTTGATTGCAGCAGCACTTGACAACCGCATAAAAGCTATAGCTCCTTTCGTACCTTTCCTGTCGGATTTTCCGGACTATTTCAAAATTGCCCCATGGCCTGCGAATGAGGTAAAAGCTGCCGCAGACAGCCTGGGAATAAGCGACGATGAACTTTACCGCACTTTATCCTATTTCGATGTGAAAAATTTTGCGGATATGATCGAGTGTCCTGTTCTTATGGGTTTCGGACTGCAGGACGACGTTTGTCCGCCGCATACGAATTTCGCCGGATACAATCTCATAAAAGCGGAAAAACAATACATATGTTTTCCCGAAGCCGGTCATCATGTGGAGACCGAATCCGGATGGTGGAAAGCTAGAAACGAATTTTTCGACAAAATACTCGAACAACATTTTAATATTGACAAAAAATGAAAAACAGACTGTACATTTGTCTGGTGATGCTCTTTATGAGTTTCACTGGAATGGCACAGGAAAAGACTGTCAGCGGAACGGTGACTTCCGCCTCCGACGGTCAGCCTCTTCCTAGTGTTGTGGTAACTGTCCAAGATGACAATACGATTTATTCCGTTACTGATCTGGACGGAAAGTACACCTTGACAGGCGTATCATCCGATGACATCCTCGTCTTCAGCATGATGGGCTTTACCGAAACAAAAACCGAAGTTAACGGAAGAACCGTCATAGACGTTATCCTGGAAGAGGAAACGACTCTTCTGGAGGAAACGATAGTAATCGGTTACGGAACAGTAAAGAAGAAAGACCTTACCGGTTCCGTATCCTCCGTCAACTCCGACAAATTGCGCGAAACGATTGCCACCAACGTTGACCAGATGCTTCAGGGCAAGGTTTCGGGAGTCCAGATTACCGCCAATTCCGGAGCCCCCGGCGCAGCGAGTTCAATACGTGTCAGGGGAGCCAGTTCCATAAACAACACGAACGAACCTCTCTATATCGTGGACGGCATTCCGTTCTCGGGTGCAGGAAACACTATCGGAGGTTTCGACTGGGCCGGAGGTACGAACGGACAGAATGTCGTCAATCCTCTGTCAACAATTTCTCCGTCAGACATTGTCAGCATAGATATCCTCAAGGATGCATCAGCAACAGCAATCTATGGTGCCAATGGTGCAAACGGTGTAATAATAATCACGACAAAAAGAGGAAACGCAGGCAGAGTCAACATTACCTATGACGGATATGTGACCGCACAGATGATAACCAACCAGCTCGACATGATGAATCTGAGCGAATATGCCCAATATCAGATAGGTCTCTGCAAGGATCTGAATCTTACGGTAAGCGAGATGTACAAGGATCCTTCACTTCTCGGCAAAGGAACCAACTGGCAGGACGAGATTTTCAGAACAGCCTGGATGCATTCACATTCGGTATCGGTAACCGGCGGAACGGAGAAAGTGAAAATCGCGGCGAGCGGCGGATATACCGACCAGGACGGCGTCATCATAGGCTCCGGGTTCACACGTTTCAATGCAAGATTGAATGTCGATGCCGATGTATTTTCCTGGCTGAAAGCAGGAGCGTCACTGGCTTTTACCCATACCGATGAAATCATTACCAACAACGACGGATCCGACGGAGTCGTACTTCAGGCCCTTACTATGCAGCCGAGCATTCCGGTTTATGACTTCGACGGGAACTGGGCCGGTCCGGAAACGGTGAACGGAGCATCCCAGTACAACCCCGTTTGGCTTGCCCTCATGAAAACCAACGACTATAAAAGGAATCGTTCGATGGGAAATTTCTATTTGAGTCTGGATCCTCTCAAAGGACTGAATATCAGGACTGAATACGGATTCGACTATTCCGACAACAACAATCGCTGCTTCATTCCCACCTATTCTTTCGGGACCCTATCCAGCGATACCAATCAGATAATGCAGAGGGATGACCATTCGATGTACTGGATATGGAAGACTTATGCCAACTACAACCATACATGGGCCGGAAAACACAATTTCGGAGCGATGGCCGGTTTTGAGCTGTCTTCTTCCTCTTGGAACGGAAATCAGATAATAAAGAAAAATCTTTCCACGGACACGATACATATTGTCACGAATGACGGAGATTTTGTATCCAACAGCGGATGGAAAGACGGCTCCAGAATGGCTTCCGCCTTTGCCCGCATCAATTACAATTATGATGACAGGTATCTGGTTACCGGTACTGTCAGGGCCGACGGTTCTTCCAAATTCGGTCCGGCGAACAAATGGGGATATTTTCCTTCCGCTGCCGTTGCCTGGAGAATCATCAATGAAAACTTCATGTCCGAAGCCAAAAATGTCATGAATGAATTCAAGTTCCGTGCAGGTTACGGTATGGTGGGAAACTCCAACATCAATTCATTCCTGTACAGCGCCAAGATGACTTCAATAAACACATGGTCCGGAACAGGCTATTTCATGTCGAACATCGCCAATCCTAACCTCAAATGGGAAGCTTCAGAACAGTTCAATGTCGGACTGGACATTGGCTTTCTCCAGGGCAGGATATCTCTTACTGTGGACGCCTATCTCAAACGCTCGAAAGACCTGCTCCTCCAGATGTCCGTGCCTTCATATCTCGGAGGATCCACAACATACAATGACATCGCTACTCCGATGGTGAACATGGGACGTACGAGCAACAAGGGAATAGACCTTAATTTTACATCCCAGAACATAGTGAAACCTAAATTCAACTGGTCTACCAATATCGTATTTTCACTGAACAGGAACAATGTGGACGCCCTGAACAGCGACACTCAGACTATTTCCGGAGCAATCGACTGGTGGTCCGGTTTCCAGACTGCGACTAAAATCATGGTGGGACAGCCTATCGGTGTCTTTTACGGATATGTTGTCGACAGACTGTTCGAGTCCGAAGAAGACATTCTGGCCAGTCCGGTTCAGGTTGAAGACGCGTCCAACCCTGAAGTGAATCTTGTCAACAAAACCACCGGCGTATATCCAGGGGACATAAAATTCAAGGATTTGAATGATGACGGCGTAATTGACGAGGAAGACCAGACAGTAATCGGAAACCCGAATCCGGATTTTACATTCGGTTTCAACAATACTTTCATGATAGGGAACTGGGATATCAATCTTGCCCTTACAGGTTCGGTAGGTGGCGACATCCTCAATTTCGCCCGTTTCAGAACGGAAAGCATGAATTCCATCTGGGACAACCAGACGACCGCGACTCTCGACAGGGCGCAGATAGGGTCTGACGGCAAGCTGGTTACCGGAACGGGATATTCATCGAAATACGGATATATAGTCCCGAGAGCGGCCACCAATGACCCCAACCAGAACAACAGAATGAGCACGAGATGGATAGAAGACGGATCATATCTGAGAATCCAGACTCTTTCAGTAGCATACAGAGTACCGTCAAGTGTTCTTGAAAAGACAAAACTGGCGACCCTCAAGGTCTATGTCAATGCTTCGAATCTATATACGTTCACGAAATATTCCGGTTATGATCCGGAAATCGGAGCCTATAACCAGAGCTCGCTTTTGCAGAACATAGACAGGGGAAGATACCCGACGCCTATGGCAATAACGCTCGGTGTAAACATCGGATTTTAATTGAGGAGGAACAGAAATGAAAAAGATATTAAACTTGATATTCATATCGGCATCCCTGATGGTCGTATCTTCTTGTGAGAGTTTCCTTACCCTCACTCCGGAAGATTCGCTTGCAGCGGAGAATTTCTACATCAACAAAGCTGCAATCCGCGCCAATACGGCGGTGCTATACAGCAGCAAACCATGGTTTGACTTCCATTCCAACTTCATGTTCTATGCAGGCGATATGATGGCCGGAGATATGTATTATACCTATGATCAGGAAGGTCATTATTATTATAATTCCGTGACACCTACCAATTCATACCTGAGAACAGGATGGGTAGGTCTGTACCGTGTCATTTCCTTTGCAAACTCTGTCATCAATGACATGCCTGAAGCAGCCCGGAACAATGGCGTAAGCGAAACCGACATCAACGGAGGCCTGGGTGAAGCTTATACTATGAGGGCGATGGCATATTTCTTCCTTACGGAATATTGGGGTGAAGTTCCTATCATAGAGAATGCCACCGGGCTGATAACCTCATCGGATCCCGAGGCCATATATGTTAAAAGAAACACTCAGAATTCCCTTTATAAATTCATGGCAAGGGATCTGGAGCGCGCAATACCGCTTCTGCCCGAAACCGATGAAGCGGGCAGGGCTACAAAATGGAGTGCGATGGGACTTCTTGCCAAAGTATATCTGACATACGGTGCATTTACAGGAAATTCGGAGTATTACGGTCTGGCAAAAACCTATGCCAAGGATGCCGTGGACGGAGCCAAGGCGAACGGCTATGATCTTTATGACGATTACAGGTCCCTGTTCGACGTGTCTGCAAACAATTGCTGCGAGTCTCTCCTCGCGATACAGTGCATTACCGGAGACTATGGCGACGGTAACGCCAGGAATGCCAATTTCTCGAGAAGTTCGAGAATTGCCGACCAGACATGGGGAGCAGGCAAAGGTCCGACAATATCATTGCAGGAACTTTATTCGGAAGATGACTTGAGGAGAAAGGCTGTATTCATGACCAACGGGGACTTTTATTCCGGTCTCGCCACGGCAGAAGGCGGATATACCTATCAATATTCATACAGAGACCCTGCCGATCTGGATGTTTCCGTAGAAAACGCAAATGAAATGCTTGCACACTGCAAGAAATACGTGATAGGAAAAGCGGCAGATTGCGGCGGGGCAGTCGGTCTCAACCAGGATGCCGGCAACAATCTGTACCTTCTTCGCCTTGCAGACGTCATGATGGCATATGTCGAGGCATGCATAGGCACTGGAAACGAGACATCCGATGCTACGGCGATAAGTTATCTGGATGAAATACTCGGACGTGCCGGACTGGTCAACCCATATTCGTCCATCACATTCATGGAACTCATTACCGAACGCCGCAAAGAATTTGCGCTCGAAGGCATAAACTGGATGGATGTCAAGAGAGTTTGGTACCGCGACCATACTGCTGGACTGAATTATCTGAACGACATGGACAGAGACAAAAAATACGTTTTCAACTGGGCAAGCGACAACTTTACATACGACACGGCGGGTAATCCGACTTACACGATAGAAGAACAGTATGTATGGGAAAACGACAAAAGTAATTACGTAACGGTATGGGAGTCAATGAATATTTCCATGGACAATGCCGACGGGACTATGAATGAAGATTACTACAAAGGTGCCGAATGGCTCGAAGCAAACAACCACAGGGTCAGGAACATCGTCTTTACCGATGCTTCGATGTATCTGCCTATTCCGGAAGCCGAGGCTACCAACGCTCCTATTCTCAAGGAGCCTGCAGTTGAATATGATTTCGGAGAATGACAATTTATATCCAAAGAAATATGAAACAGAATATATACAAATCAATATTTTTGCCTGTGCTGGCAACAGTTCTCGGCGTGATGGCAGCGGCATCCTGCGACACCTTGTCTTCATCGAATGCAGATCCGGTGGTAAGATTCGTCAGACCCGTAGATCCTGTCATGGGGGATAAACTTCTGACGGAAGTCTCCATGGGTGCGACAATCGCCGTAATCGGCGAAGGACTGGGAGATGTGTGCAAGATAGCTTTCAACGACCAATATGCCAAATTAAATCCCACTCTTGTGACACCTACGTCAATAATCGTCACCGTTCCTTCAACCATGCCGGAAACAGTGACTGACAAAATATATCTTGAAACATCATCAGGCAAGCACGCCGAATATGATCTTTCCGTGATAATACCATCTCCTTCCATTACATCCATTGCATGCGAATATGCGCCTGCAGGTTCGGAAGTATCCATTTACGGAAAATATTTCTTCCCTAAGGAGGACGGTACCATCGATGTTGTCTTCCCGGGAAATGTCAAGGCGGAAGTCACGTCTGTGGCTGAAACGGAAATTGTTTGCGTTGTTCCCGAGGGAGCAACGATAGAGGGTCAGATAACCGTCACATCCGCTTACGGCACATCCAAGTCAGCTTTCAACTGGAGATCTACGGAGGGCCTGTTCCTGGATTTTGAAACCACCGATTGGAACTTGTGGGGACTCAGCCAGTTCGGCAATGAAAACGGATGCTCCGGCCAGTACCTGTATTTAAGCGGCAGTGTCGGCAGCTGGTCATGGCCGGACAACACCATCCAGCTGTTTTTCATAAATCCGTCCAAAAATCCTCTTCTTGATGAAGGAGAAGTGTCGGATTATGCCCTCTCATTCGAATATTGCTGCAATCAGTGGGACTGCACGCAGATGATAATGTGGTTCAACGGAGCCGCTGAAGAACATAATGTTGACGGGACTGATGCACAATATCACTGGAAACTGTTCGAAGAAGGTTTCGATGTCGGACAATGGAGAACAGTCACTATTCCTCTTTCCGATTTCAATACGAATAAAGAGGATACGGAAACAAGGAACATAGCCAGTTTCAATGACATGGTCAATTTCCACATGATGCCTTTCGGCGCAGCAGACGGAGCCGGAATCATCGACATCAAACTCGACAATTTCAGATTAGTCAAGATCCAGTAATCACCGCAAAAAGAAAAATTTATGAACAAGTATATCAAATATATTTTCGTGATGGCACTGTCAATGGCAGCCGCCTGCGAAAAAGGCCCTGTGGGATATGAGGTCGACGGGAACGCTGTTGTTCTCGAGGCTTACGGGCCGAATCCCGTGCTTCGCGGCGCCGATTTGACATTCATCGGCCAGAACATGGACAAAATTACGTCCGTAATACTTCCGACAGACAAGGAAATCATCTCGTCAGAATTCAAGGAAGTCAGCAGTGAGTCATTCAAAGTAACAGTTCCGATGGACTGCGATCCCGGAAGCGTAACCTTGATTTTCGACGGAGGTACAATTACTGCAAAAACAGAACTTTCATACACTGAGCCGTTCGAAATAACATCGATTTCTCCTGTAGGTGAAATATTGGAAATGGGAGATTCCGTCACCGTTGAAGGAGAATACCTAAATAATATTGTAGCAGTAGGTTTCATCAACAATGTTACCGTCCCTTCTGAAGAATTCGGCACACATACAAGATACATGCTTAAATTCGCAGTGCCTAAAGGCGCTATTTCAGGTGTCATTTATGTTGCTGATGCAAACGGCAACAATGCCTATTCATCCGAAGAGCTGACCATTAATCAGCCTGCCGTATCTACGGTTTCTCCGGAAACGATAAGACCGGGAGATGAAGTGACGGTCAGCGGAATGCTGCTCGATCAGATAGAATCTCTCAAATTTGCCGGATCTGAAGAAATAACGGCAGAAGACTTTGTTTCCGCAAGCAAGACCGCCATCAAAGTCATTGTTCCGGATAATGTTCATGACGGCAAAGTTACATTGACTACCGCTGCGGGGGAAACACTTGAAACAGAGAATTCTGTCACGGTCAAAGTACCTTCGGAAATTGTCGTAAAGGCTGCAGATGTATTCAAGGCCGGGCATGAAGTAGAGATCACCGGTAATGATATAGATCTTGTCACAGGAGCTTCATTCGGAACAACGGCTGCCGAGAATTTTAGCAATGACGGGAAAACCGTGAAAATCACTATACCGGCAACGGCTGTCGACGGTCCCGTGACTCTCTCCACAGCAGCAGAAAAAACGGTGAATACTGAAACAATCACGCTTGTCAAACCAGTAATAACATCTCTCGGCCAGACTACGGTAGTTGCAGGAGAGACTTTCGACATAAACGGCACCGATCTTGACCTGATAACCGAAGTGACACTCAACGGTACAGTATGTGAATTCCAGACTGCCGGTAGCGACAGGCTGACAGTATCCACAACAGCAGCACACAATACGGGAAAAGTCGCAATCAAAGCAGCCAACGGCTATATGACTGAATATGAAACCGAACTGACTGTGACATATAATTCAAGAATCATCGTAACATCCATAACGGAAACCGTTGCGGCAGGAGAAGAAGTAACCATATCCGGCTCCAATTTCAATATGATAGAGGCCGTTTATTTCGGAGACATAAAAATTACGTCATATACAAGCCGTTCGGATACGGAACTGGTATTTGTCGTACCTGAAGAAGCCGGCGGAACTTATAATCCTAGATTTATCCTGACTACCGGAGAAGAAGAGACCTGTCCGTTCCAGGTAAACGTCACAGGAGCGCTTTCAGTCGTTTCCGTATGGACAGGATCTTTCGACCTCGGAAGCTGGGCCGCCAATCTGGAACTCAGTTGGGGTGCAAATCCGTTCGGCTCCATGCCTTACGGGGCCACCATCCATGTCGAATATACGACATCTGGCGCCAATGCGCAACTCAAATTGGTGAATGCTCAAGACTGGTCAGTCCTGACAAGTATAACGGATGCCGACCCTCAATGGGGAACAATAAATGTAGCCGAAGGCTCTACACATATATCTTATCTCCTCAACAATACCGACATCGACAATCTGGTGAACTACGGACTCGTGGTAAGCGGGCAGAACGCGGTCATAACTTCGGTTTATTATACATTCGAAAATGCCGGGACAAAACCGGTCTCTCCTTCCGACATCATGCTTGTTGATTTTGAAGGGAACCATAATCATACCGCATGGGCGGGTGGTTCTGAAATAGTAACGGAAAACGGCAACAATTATCTCAGAATCATATCCGATGTCAATCCTGCAGGCTCAGGAGCATGGATTATAAACTGCAACGACAGGGCCGAAGCAGTGACGGTAGAGAATATTGAAGAATACAGTCTGTGTCTTGACGTACTCGTTCCTCAGGGATGGAGCGACAACGGCACGATTATATCACAGTTCGTATTCAGCGGATGGCATTGGTATGGCGCCTCCCTGTTTTCCGGACTCTCCGGCAACGGGAAATGGCAGACCCTCAAAATACCTGTTTCATTCTGGAATCTGACCGGCAGGCTCGAACTTGCGGCAAACGGAGAAATCGGTTTGTTCCTTGACGGCTCGTCCACTTCCGGTCTGCCTATCGGCATGTGTTTCGACAACCTCAGATTGTCAAAATAAAATTATCAATATGAAAAAGTTCATCCTGTTTGCTGCAGTTTTTTCCTTTCTTTTCATTTCCTGCGTCAAGCCTGAAAATGAAGAAGATACCGGTGCCGTCCCTATGGTTGAGACCGTGTCGCTCACGGACAATGCCGTTGACGTAAATACCGATATTGGAACAATTTCGATTCAGTACGATATTCCCGTATCCGTTGCTGATGCCGGAAAAATTTCCTTGACAGGTATGGAGATAACTGCAACGGCAACGAATCTCAAGCTAAATATTGTTTTCGGGACCCTGGAATACGGGAAAGAATATGTCCTGACCGTAGGCGAAGGAGCGGTGGTTTCCAAATCGGGAAATGCCGCCGCTCCGGAACTCGTCCTTTCGTTCAAGACTGTGGATAATCCGAATCCGCCTTATACGCCAGAGACTCCGGGAGACTATTCGCAGACTCTGGTTACAGAGAATCCGATTCCCAATGCCTCACGGCTTTACAGCTATATGCTTTCCATCTACGGCAAGAATACTTTGTCGGGAGCCATGGCCAATGTCGATTGGAATCTCGACGAGGCCGAATGGATATGCAAATGGACGGGAAAATATCCGGCCATCGCAACTTTCGACTTCATTCATCTGTCCGATTCTCCTTCGAACTGGATAGATTATGGCGACATAACTCCGGCCAGGACATGGTTCGAAGCCGGCGGAATCGTAAGCGCAGGATGGCACTGGAATGTACCCGTATCACAAGGAAGCAGCGATTTGTCATATGATCCGGCCGTAACAAGCTTCAGCGCATCAGAAGCAGTAAAGGACGGCACCTGGGAAAACGAAGTCGTGAAGGCCGACCTAACCAAACTTGCCGGTTATCTGAAATTGCTGCAGAACGAAGGGATTCCCGTACTGTGGAGGCCATTGCATGAAGCGGCGGGAAATACCTACACACAATGGCATTCCGGAGCATGGTTCTGGTGGGGGGCCGACGGAGCAAGGGCATTCAAGGACCTTTGGATATACGTCTTCGAATTTCTCAAAAACGAAGGTGTGAGAAACCTGATATGGGTATGGACCACACAGACTTCCGAATATTCGGATGCAGACTATTCCTATTATCCAGGTGACGAGTATGTAGATATAGTTGGAAGAGATATTTATAATCTTACGGATGCGGCATCAGCAGCTTCCCAGTTCAATACCATTGCCGGAATGATTCCGCACAAGATGGTCGCTCTTTCCGAATGCGGCAACGTAGCTGGTATCGGTGATATGTGGAATACAGGTGCAAAATGGCTTTATTTCATGCCATGGTATGATTATGACAATGACGGAAGCAAGAATTTCGCCCATGACCATGCCGATATTTCATGGTGGACCGCAGCATTTACCTCTTCCGGCATAATAGACCGTTCGGAACTACCTTCGGACTTATATGAATAAATGACATAATTTGAATCTATGGAAGTCAAAAGTAATATAATAATGGCTATTTCATTGATTATGGCAATGTCTTCTTGTTCGGGCGATGATTTGCCGCTCTACAAGGATGCCGGCGCACCGGTTGAAAAACGCGTTGAAGATTTGTTGTCCCGCATGACCCTTGAAGAAAAGGTCGGGCAGATGAACCAGTTCGTTGGAGTGGAGCATATCCGCAAAAACGAAGCTTCGTTGTCGGAAGAGGACCTTCACAACAATACCGCACAGGCTTTTTATCCCGGTTTCAATGCAGACTCGGTCGAGACCTGGACAAGACAGGGACTTGTAGGATCCTTTCTCCATGTAATAACTGCCGAGGAAGCTGATTACCTGCAGTCACTGGCAATGAAAAGCCGTCTTCAGATACCGTTGATATTCGGCATAGATGCCATACATGGAAATGCAAATGCCCCTGATAACACAGTTTATCCTACCAATATAGGTCTGGCTTCAACTTTCGACACGGACCTGGCATACAGGATAGCGCGTCAGACGGCAAAAGAAATGCGTGCGATGAATATGCACTGGACATTCAATCCGAACGTGGAAGTGGCGAGAGACCCCCGTTGGGGACGTTGTGGAGAAACATACGGAGAGGATCCGTACCTCGTATCCAGAATGGGATACAGTACGGTAAAAGGATATCAAGCCGATTTCGGACATGACGGAGTTCTGGCCTGCATCAAGCATTTCGTCGGAGGCGGCCAGTCCGAGAACGGAACGAACGGCGCTCCTGCCGAGATTTCCGAAAGAACGCTCAGGGAGGTGTTTTTCCCGCCATTCAAGGAAGGCACGGAGGCTGGAGCCATGTCAGTCATGATGGCTCACAATGAATTGAACGGAATACCCTGCCACAGCAATGAATGGCTAATGGAAGATGTGCTCCGGGGAGAATGGGGATTCAAAGGTTTTGTGGTAAGCGACTGGATGGACATTGAACATCTGCATGATTTGCATGCGACTGCGGAAAACATCAAGGAGGCTTTTTACCAGTCGATTATGGCGGGAATGGATATGCATATGCACGGTGTTTACTGGAACGAATATGTATGCGAACTTGTACGGGAAGGACGTATCCCTGAATCGAGAATAGACAGGTCAGTGAGAAAAATACTGGAAATGAAATTTCGTCTCGGACTTTTCGAACAGCCTTATTCCGATTCAGAAGAAGGAATGAAGACAAGACTTTGTCCGGAACATCGCAATACGGCTCTCGAAGCGGCGCGCAAAAGCATCGTTCTTCTGAAAAACGACGGACTGCTCCCTCTTGACCCGAAGAAATACAGGAAAGTCCTCGTTACCGGAATAAATGCGGATGACCATAACATACTCGGAGACTGGAGCGCAGAGCAGAAGCCGGAAAATGTAATAACGGTGCTTGAAGGTCTGAGAGCAGTATCTCCTGAGACTGAGTTCGTATTCGTGGACCAGTCGTGGGATCCTCGCAACATGTCTCCTGCCAAAGTGGATGAAGCTGCCCGGAAAGCTGTTGACTGCGATCTTTGCATCGTTGTGGCCGGAGAGTACATGTTCCGCGGAAGATGGACCGAAAGAACATCGGGAGAAGACACTGACCGTTCTGACATAGAACTCGTTGGACTTCAGAATGATTTGATTAGAAAAGTGGCAGCATCCGGCAAACCTACTGTACTCATTCTTGTTTCAGGACGTCCTCTCGGAACAGAATGGGCGGCAGAACATCTTCCTGCTCTCATAAACGCGTGGGAACCGGGAATGTACGGAGGACAGGCCATAACAGAAATACTGTACGGCAAGGTGAATCCTTCGGCCAAGCTCCCTATAAGCATTCCAAGGTCGGCCGGTCAGATTCGGATGATATACAATCATAAGCCTTCTCAATATTTCCATCCGTACGTTTTAGGGGAAAGCACGCCTCTTTATCCTTTCGGATACGGTCTTTCCTATACCAGCTACGATTATTCAGACCTGACTCTCGACAAAGATGAAACAACCTCAGACGGAGTCGTGAAAGTCTCGGTGACAATCACGAATTCCGGACATATGGCAGGAGACGAGATCGTGCAGCTGTATATACGAGACCGATTCTCCCGGATTACGAGACCTGTAAAAGAATTGAAGGATTTTGTCAGAATCCATCTTGAGCCGGGAGAATCAAAAGTAGCAGTATTTGAAATAACGCCTGATAAACTTGCCTTTCTGAACAGAAATTTCAATCCGGTAGTGGAGCCTGGAGAATTTATCGTGATGGTAGGCCCGTCTTCTTCGGACAAAGATCTGTTGAAAAAAAGTTTTACGGTAAAATGAAATATATTATGAAAATACCAGTCTTTATTCCAGCGGCAATGATATTATTTTCCTGCACAGGCCAACAATATCAGCATCTTGACAGCGGAGCCAATGCCCTGCTGTCCAAAATGCAGAAGACAGTCAATGACGGTAAAATCATGTATGGCCATGAAGATGCTCTTCTTTACGGACATTCATGGTGTTCTCCGGACAGACAGGACTATGACAGATCGGATGTCAAAGACGTCTGCGGAGACCATCCGGCTGTACTCGGCCTCGATCTCGGAGGCATAGAGCATGGTGATTCAAATAATCTTGATTTACAGTCATTCGACTCAGTAAGGGATGCTGCTGCCGCACATTTCGGCAGAGGGGGCCATGTCACATTTTCCTGGCATGCCGATAATCCTCTAACTGGCGGAGATTCATGGGATGTAAGTTCATCCGATGTTGTAGGAAGCATTCTTCCCGGTGGACAAAAACATGACGAATTCATGATATGGCTTTCAAATCTTGCGTCATTTTTTGATTCTTTGAGAGACGCATCCGGAAGACGTATTCCGGTCATATTCCGTCCATGGCACGAGCATACAGGCAGCTGGTTCTGGTGGGGGCGCAATTTGTGTACGGCAGAGCAGTACAAGTCGCTTTGGATAATGACACATGATTATCTCGCCGGGGAAAGAGGACTCAAAAACCTGATATGGGCTTATTCCCCGAATACCGGTGTAGATGCCGCAGGATATATGGAACGATATCCAGGTGACGAATATGTGGATATATTTGGTTTCGACTGCTATGAATTCCACGACGGAAATTCTCCGTTGGAACAGTCGAATGCAGCATATACGGAACAGTTGCGGACAGCCCTGACATTCATTTCGGAATTGGGAAAACAACACGGCAAGCTCATTGCCCTTAGCGAAACGGGCTTTGAAGGTATTCCATACCCGCAATGGTGGACTGAAGTCCTTTATCCTGCAATAAAAGATTACCCGATTGCCTATGTCCTCACATGGAGGAACGCATGTGACCGTCCGACTCATTTCTACGGTCCATTCAAAGGTGCCGGATGTGAACACGATTTCATAAGATTCCATAATCTGGAACAGATATATTTTTTACAAGACATAGTTGAATAACAATTAAATTATGAACATATGAATTTCGAAGAAAGACTTGCATGGCTTGAAAAGGAGCATGAAGCGCTCCTGGGAAGAAAGAATGAACCTTTGGAAGGCAATGGTATCTATGAAAGATATAAATACCCGATTCTTACGGGAGATCACTCTCCGTTGTTCTGGAGATATGACTTGAACAAGGATACCAATCCGTACCTGATGGAAAGATTCGGAATACATGCGACATTCAATTCGGGGGCAATCAAATGGCATGGAAAATATTTGCTCGCCGTACGTGTCGAAGGTGCGGACAGAAAGTCATTTTTTGCAATGGCGGAAAGTCCAGACGGAGTGAATAATTTTCGTTTTTGGGACAGACCGGTAACAATGCCGGATTTCGGAGAACATGCGACGAATGTCTATGACATGAGACTTACGGCACATGAGGACGGATGGATATACGGAGTTTTTTGCGTGGAAAGAAAAGATCCTCATGCCGCCTCGGGAGACCTGTCATCAGCAGTAGCCGCGGCAGGAATAGCCAGAACAAAAGATTTTGTAAATTGGGAAAGACTTCCGGACATGAAATCCAAATCGCAGCAGAGAAACGTAGTGCTGCATCCTGAATTCGTCAATGGGAAATATGCGTTATATACAAGGCCTCAGGACGGATTTATAGACGCGGGAAACGGCGGAGGAATAGGATGGGCTCTGGTGGATGATATTACAAATGTAGTTATCGGTGAGGAGCAGATTATAAATCTCCGTCATTATCACACCATCAAAGAAGTAAAGAACGGAGAAGGACCGGCACCAATCAAGACGTCCAAAGGCTGGCTGCATCTTGCTCACGGTGTACGAGGATGTGCTTCCGGACTGAGATATGTGCTTTATCTCTATATGACATCGCTTGAAGACCCTTCGAAAGTGATAGCCGAACCAGCCGGATTTTTCATGGTACCTGAAGGTGACGAATACGTCGGTGACGTGATGAATGTCCTTTTTTCCAATGGATGGATAGCTGATGAAGACGGCAAAGTCTACATATATTATGCATCCTGCGATACCAAGATGCATGTCGCTGTCTCTACTGTCGACAGACTTGTCGACTATTGTTTCAACACTGAGCCGGACGGCTTTACTACTACGGAGTCTGTCAAAAGGCTCAACAGATTGATTGATAGAAATTTGAACAAATGAAACCAGACGTTTCAACATATTCACGGCCAACTATCTGGGAGAAAATCGGATACGGTTTCGGAGATATGTCATCTTCCATGTTCTGGAAGATTTTCTCCTATTATCTTCCGTTCTTTTATTCCAATATTTTCGGATTGAGCCTGTCCCATGCGGCCACTCTTCTTCTTGTGACGAAGCTTTATGATGCCGTATCTGATCCCGTAATGGGCATTATTGCAGACAGGACGCAGACCAGATGGGGGAAATACCGCCCCTATCTCCTTTGGATGGCGGTACCTTTCGGCCTTGCTGGAGTCCTGACTTTTATCACTCCGCAAACGACATACTGTCTGAAACATATCTATGCCTATGTTACATATCTGCTAATGATGACGGCCTATACTGCCATTAACGTACCTTATGGTGCAATGCTCGGAGTCCTTACTTCAGATTCAAAGCAGAAGACGGTCTTTTCATCATTCAGGATGTTTTTTGCATACGCCGGTTCTTTTATCGCCCTTGCCATTTTCGAACCTCTGCTCGATTCCTTTTCTCCGAAAAACCCGACTCCGGCGCAGACAGCCGCTTCATGGACATGGGCAATGATAGTTATCGGATTTATCTGTGCCGTTCTTTTCTTCCTGTGTTTCAAATTGACCAGGGAAAGAGTTAAAACAATTAACGTTTCTTCCGGCAGTTCGTCTTCTGTATTGAAGGATATGAAATCACTGGCGTCAAACCGGCCGTGGTGGATTCTGCTCGGAGCGGCTATAGGAGTCCTGCTTTTCAACTCAATCAGAGGCGGAGCTGCCGCATATTATTTCAAAGATGTCCTCGGAGGCAGTGCCCTTTATACCTGTGGTATGTTCCTTGCCGTAGGTGAGGTCGCAAACATGGCCGGAGTTGCACTTGCTGTACCGATTTCTGCCAGAATAGGCAAAAAAACCACCTATATTGCAGCTCTCGGCATTACAGCCGTATTCAGCTTGTTCATAGACTTTCTTCCCGTTACAAAATCAGGAATGTGGACATTGATGGGACTGCAGATTATAATCAGTGCTGCGGCCGGCATCACCTTTCCGTTACTGTGGAGCATGTTCGCGGACATCGCCGATTATTCGGAGTACAAGAACGGAACAGCTTCCACAGGACTGATTTTCTCATCTTCGTCCATGGCGCAGAAATTCGGAGGTGCTTTCGGAAGCGCCTTGATATTGTGGATGCTTGCCGGTTTCGGCTATGACACTTCTGAAGCCGCTGTACAGACGGATGTAGCTATTGACGGCCTCAGGATTATGATGAGTTATATTCCGGCCGCAGGATCTTTATTCGCCATGCTTCTTCTTTTCTTCTATCCTCTAACAGACGGAAAGATGACTGAAGTGCTGTCCGAACTGGAAAAGAAAAGGAGGCTGTAATGATGTACAGATATATGAAATTTGCCATGGCTGCAATATTAATGCTGTTTTTCTGCAACTGTGGAGCCAAGGCCCCGCTTCAGACTGAAAATGATGGAACAGTACCGCGTCTTTCCGTAAACGGCACGTCTCTCGTAGATGAACAAGGCAATAAAGTATTGCTTCGCGGCGTCAGCTACGGATGGCATAACTGGTGGCCGCGTTTCTACAATCCTCAAACCGTGGCTGTTTTCGCAGATGAATGGAATTGCAATGTTGTAAGAGTTGCAATGGGCGTGGAGCCTGAAGGCGGTTATCTATACTCCCCCGACAATGCGGTAAAGCTTGTGACATCCGTTGCAGACGCCGCCATTGAGAAAGGAATCTATGTTATAATAGACTGGCATTCCCACGGATTGCAGGAAGATGCAGCCAAAAGATTCTTTGCCGGCATGGCCAGACGGTACAAAGGTGTTCCGAACGTCATTTACGAAATATTCAACGAGCCTGTGGATGACAGTTGGAAAGAAGTGAAGGCATATTCCGAGAGCGTAATAAAAACCATCAGAGCCATCGACAGCCAGGCTTTAATACTTGTCGGCTCTCCCCACTGGGACCAGGACCTCCACCTCGTGGCAGCCGATCCGATAAGGGGTTTCGAGAATTTAATGTACACCTTGCATTTCTACGCCGGCACTCACAAAAAAGAGCTGAGGAATCGGGCAGATTTTGCCATATCGGAAAACATACCTATATTTATTTCCGAATGTGCTGGAATGAATGCCGACGGGAACGGGCCTGTCGATTACAACTCTTGGACGCAATGGCGGATATGGATGGAAAAACGCGGGCTCAGTTTTGTCGTATGGTCCGTAACGGACAAGGATGAAAGCTGCTCCATGCTTTTGCCCGATGCTTCGTCAACCGGACCATGGGAAGAATCCTGTCTTAACGAATGGGGTGTTTTTGTAAAAAATATGTTCACATGTCAATAATAACAATTATGAAAAGAAAATCCATAGTCGCCTTAATAACATTGGTTGCGGCTCTTTATCCTGCTTTCGGACAGATTCATATTTCCACGTCAGGCATGTCTTTGCTGCTCGATGCAGAGAAAGGATGTAATTTGAAAATACTATATTTCGGAGACAGACTTTCATCTTCCGATGCGGAGAATATAATGTTTTCAGGCACAGCTGACCGTAATGCTTACCCTCCTTACGGTCTCGACTGCCCTTCCGAAGCAGCTCTTGCCGTAATCCACTCGGACGGAAGTCTTGCTACAGAACTGAAAGTCGAAGATACGTCCACTGCCGACAACGGGAATTCATCCGTTACGAAAATCCGTCTCAAAGACCCTGAATATCCGTTTTATGTAACTGTTTGCTACCGTGCTTACAAGGATGTGGATATGATTGAAACTTGGACGGAAATTGAAAACAGGGAAAAGAAATCTGTCGTACTTACGGAATTCGCTTCCGGCTTTCTTCCGATACGTCGTGGAAATGTCTGGCTGTGCCACCTTCACGGAGCATGGGCAAATGAAGGAAATGTTGTGCAGGAGCCTGTACTCCCAGGCATGAAGATAATAAAAAACAAGGACGGCGTACGAAATTCACAGACTTCCCATGCCGAAGTAATGTTTTCACTTGACGGAAAACCCATGGAAAACAGCGGCAGGGTAATAGGTGCCGCTCTCTGTTACAGTGGGAATTATGAATTGAAAATAGATACCGGAGATACGGACTGGCACTTTTTCTTTGCAGGAATTAATCCTGACAATTCTTCGCTGAAACTCGCCCCAAAAGAAGTATTCAAAACTCCGGAGCTGGCTTTGACTTATTCCGACGAAGGCTTGAGCGGTGTCAGCCGAAATTTCCACAAATGGGCCAGGAATTACAGGCTCGCTCATGGAAACACTCTGCGCAAAATCCTGCTTAACAGTTGGGAAGGGGTTTATTTCGACATCGATGAAAATAAAATGGACAGGATGATGGCCGACATAGCATCGATGGGCGGAGAATTGTTCGTAATGGATGACGGATGGTTCGGCGTAAAATATCCAAGGAACCAGGATGACTGTGCTCTCGGAGACTGGGTCGTAGACAGCAAAAAGCTTCCTGGAGGTATATCCGGGCTTATAGGCATGGCCAAAAAACACGGCATCGATTTCGGAATCTGGATAGAGCCTGAAATGACCAATAAAATCAGCGAACTATATGAGACACACCCTGACTGGATATTGAAATCTCCTCTGAGAGAGCCTGTATACGGCCGCGGAGGTACTCAACTTGTACTTGACCTCGCCAATCCGGAAGTACAGGATTTCATTGTCGGTACAGTCGATGCCCTCATGACGGAAAATCCCGATATCGACTATATCAAATGGGACGCCAACATGTCCGTTATGAATCATGGCTCCCAATATCTTCCGGACGACAGGCAGTCAGAAATGTATATCGAATATCACAGGGGGTTTGAAAAAATATGCAGCAGAATCAGAACCAAATATCCTGATCTGACTATACAGGCCTGCGCCAGTGGAGGTGGCCGTGCCAATTACGGGGTATTACCTTGGTTTGACGAATTCTGGGTGAGCGATAACACGGATGCTCTTCAGAGAATTTACATGCAGTGGGGTGCTTCATATTTCTTTCCTGCGATTGCCATGGCATCCCATATCAGTGCCGTCCCCAATCACCAAACTTACAGAACCGTGCCGCTGAAATACAGAATAGATGTAGCCATGAGCGGCAGACTCGGCATGGAAATCCAGCCGCGAAATATGACGGAAGAAGAAATCGATCTTTGCCGCAATGCCATTGCGGAATATAAGATTATACGCCCGGTAGTTCAGTTCGGCGACATTTACAGGCTCGTTTCTCCGTACGACGGACTCGGGCTTGCTTCCATGATGTACTGTTCTCCGGACAAGGACAAAGCTGTTTTCTATTGGTGGAAAACGGAGCATTTCCGGGACGAACATCTTCCACGTGTCAGGATGGCCGGTCTCGACCCTGATGCAGAATATTCCATACAAGAACTTAACAGAATTGACACAGTTCCGTTACCTTTTGAAGGCAAGACTTTCAGCGGACGTTTCCTTATGGAAACCGGTCTCGAGATTCCATACACCCATACTGTAGCCTCGGAAGACAGAAACGACTGGTCGAGCCGTGTTCTTTATCTTGTTGCAAAGTAATTTCAACCCACGCGCATCTCATTTTTCATAAGTATTTAATCATCAATAACTTGCCAAAAATCGAGATGCTAGTGGGTGATATTGAAGCCAGTTGACACCCTTTGTCATATTCGGGTCTGGAGTAAAGTCGGATATGTCAATGATACCTTTTTCTCCTTTTATGAGGAATGACAGTATGAATGACTCTATCTCACGATTGAGCGGAAGTTTGAAATCCAGTTCCGTACATCTGCCGTATCTCAATGGCGCTATATCCTTAAAGTTTATCCCTGCCACAAAGTAACAGAACAGGAAAATATCACGTGCGAATGAGAGCGAATATGATTCAGTGCTTTCTGGGCAATGACTGTCACGCCAGAGCAGCATAACAAACTGATATATACGAAAATAGCCCCACCGAAGTGAGGCTAAAACCAGAGCGGAAAACGAGACTCGAACTCGCGACCCCAACCTTGGCAAGGTTGTGCTCTACCAACTGAGCTATTTCCGCATACAATCCCTGATTGGGACTGCAAATATAGACATAATTTCTGTCTCTGCAAATTTTTTTAAATATAAGTTTCAAATTCTTTCAGGAAACGCAGATCATTTTCAAAATAGTTTCTCAAATCCTTGACCTGCCATTTCAGCATGGCGATACGCTCCACTCCCATTCCGAAAGCGAAGCCGCTGTATTTCTTACTGTCGATTCCGGAAGCCTCCAGAACATTCGGATCGACCATTCCGCATCCCAATATTTCGAGCCAGCCTGTTCCCTTGCAGATATTGCAGCTTACATCGACTTCAGCCGAAGGTTCCGTAAACGGAAAATACGAAGGCCTCATCCTTATCTGCGTTTCGGCTCCGAACATTTCCCTGGCAAACAGCAGTATTGCCTGTTTCATATCGGCAAAAGTGACATTTTCATCGATATAAAGCCCCTCGACCTGATGGAAGATACAATGAGCCCTTGCAGAAATGGCCTCATTTCTGAATACCCTGCCAGGACATACTATCCTTATAGGGAGAGGCATGGTCTCCATCGCCCTGACCTGTACACACGAGGTGTGTGTCCTGAGCAGAACGGGATTATTTCCTGAAGATATGAAGAAAGTATCCTGCATATCCCTTGCAGGATGTTCAGGAGGAAAGTTCAATGCTTCGAAAACATGCCAGTCATCTTCGATTTCCGGCCCTTCCGCAACATCATAGCCGAACTTCCTGAATATGTCGATAATTTCTTTTCTGACAATCGAAACCGGATGGCGGGAACCCAGCGGATAGCTGTCACCGGGTTTGGTCAGGTCATACGAAGCCGAAACTGCGACAGACTGCTCTGCAGAATCCCTCATTTCCTCTATTTTCGAAATGGCCGCGGTCTTCAACTGGTTAAGTTTCTGTCCCAGCTCTCTTTTCATTTCCGGAGCGATATTTCTGAACTCTTCAAAAAGCCTTGTAATATCGCCTCTTTTACCGAGAAGCCTGACCCTTGCCTGCTCTATTTCATTTTCAGTACTGCACTTCAATCCGGCTATTTCCGCCAGAAGTGCATCAATCCTATCTTTCATACTACAAATATTTCAAAGATTATAATTCATATCCTACCGCCACTACGCAGTAAATTCTCATGTTATCCTTGACACCAAGCAGATTCCGGAGATAATCTTCCGCATATCCTGCAGACTCGTCCGTCTTGCTGCGCCTTCTTCCGTTCACATGCACCCAGCAGCTGCCCAACTCCATAGCAGTTGCGGCAAGATGGACGAAAGTTGCGGAAATCGCACAATTGTCCAGCCACATGTCAGTCTTGTCTTCATCGCCGAGTATGACAATCACGGCAGGAGCATCTTTCACAAAAGCGGACCCGGAATCACGCATATCCGCAATGGCGGCTATTGTATCCTTGTCTTCGATTATCATGAAATCGGAACTGCGGCTGTTGCGTGAAGACGGAGCGGTTCCGGCCAATTCTACAATCGCATCCAGCAAATCGCGCGGAACTTCCTTTTCCTGAAATTTTCTGGTGCTGTGCCTTTTTTCTATTACTTTTAAAAAATCCATGACTATTTCTCCTTTTCCAGACTTTCTTCCGCCTTCAACCTTCTCTTTTCGCGTGCTTTCTGCTGCTTGGCAGCACCGCTTTTAAGATAATGTTTCCATTGCTCATCAGTGAATATTTTACGATAACTCCCATCTATCTTCTCCATCCATCTGTCCTGGACACTCTGATACATTG
Source organism: uncultured Bacteroidales bacterium (assembly GCA_949300335.1). GTDB lineage: Bacteria > Bacteroidota > Bacteroidia > Bacteroidales > UBA932 > Cryptobacteroides. The sequence continues at coordinate 26,989 of CASGDV010000131.1, forward strand.
TATAGTTGGAAACCTTTGCCTTCTGAAGCTCCTCCATTTCCTTCTGCATGCAGGAATAGTCATTCTTCAAAGTCGAATCTACATAAAACACCTGCCAGTCTTCAAGATCCAGCAGTTCCTGCAGACGGTCCGCTTCGGATTCCGCCATCTCGAAAAGATCCGGAACTTCAGCCTTATCCTGTCCGGATATCTCCAAAGGAAGAAGGACAATGACGGAAAATAGAAATACTCTAAAAAAATTCATACATGAAAGCATTTTAAATGCATTTTTTATTAAATTTGTCGGTTGTGCCGTTCCGATCGGGAACATTGGACACGACCATACAAAGATAGACATTTCAAATCAAAGAGCAAAATGAACAGACATTTACTTTATTCCATACCTGTCTTCATATTATTTCTTCTGGGCAATGACGGCAAAGCCTGCACGAACGTACTGGTGTCGAAGGGAGCCAGTGCCGACGGTTCCTGCATGGTAACATATGCAGCAGACTCACACGCATTGTACGGAGAACTGTATTTCAAGCCGGCCGCAGACTGGGCGAAAGGTACGATGACCGACATTTATGAATGGGATACAGGCAAATATCTGGGACGGATTCCACAGTCAAGACACACATATCAGACTGTAGGCAACATGAACGAACATCAGCTAATCATTGCCGAAAGTACTTTCGGCGGAAGAGCGGAACTCGTCGATACGACAGGAATAATGGACTACGGCTCCCTTATATACATTGCTCTCCAGAGAGCGAAAACCGCCAGGGAAGCAATCGAAGTGATAGTGAATCTTGCCAATGAATACGGATATTATTCGTCCGGAGAATCATTTTCCATTGCGGACAAGGATGAAGTATGGATAATGGAGCTTATCGGCAAGGGAATGAATATCGTGAAAGGTAAAAACAAGGACAAGGGTATTGTCTGGGTCGCAAGAAAACTTCCTGACGGATATATATGCGCGCATGCAAATCAGGCAAGAATCAGCACTTTCCCTCTGAATGATCCGGAAAACTGCCTCTATGCAAAAGATGTCATATCGTTCGCCAGAGAAAAGGGATATTTCGAAGGAAAGGACGAGGACTTCAGTTTCTGCGATGCATATGCTCCCCTCGACTTCGGCGGAATGAGAGGATGCGAATCACGTGCATGGTCGGCATTCAACATATTGTGCGACGGCAGATTCATTTTCGAAGATGAAAACGGGAATGTGGTTGAAAAAGATGCATACGACTATATCGACTATGCGATGGGATACGACAAATCCAAAAGATTTCCTCTTTTCGTCAAGCCCTCGGAAAAAATCAGCGTCAAGGATTTGGCTGATGTGATGAGAGATCATTTCGAAGGCACTCCAATGGATATGGCCAAGGACATAGGTGCCGGCGGTAATGCCTTGCCTTACAGATGGCGTCCGATGGATTTCACGGTTGACGGCAAAACGTATGTAAACGAAAGGGCAATAGCTACCCAGCAGACTGGTTTCTGGTTTGTCGGCCAATCACGCGGATGGCTTCCGGATGAAATAGGAGGACTGCTCTGGTTCGGCACCGATGATGCCGCGACATCCTATCTTACACCTGTATATACCTCGACGGAAAGAATTCCGGAATGTTTTGCGGAAGGGAACGGAAATATGCTCACCTACTCCCCGACTTCGGCATTCTGGATTTGCAACAGGGTGGCTAATGCATGTTACAGGATGTACAACATCATGCAGCCTTTCGTAAAGGCCGAAATCGACGAATGGGAGAATTCCCAGATGGGAAAAATCAGGGAGGTGGATTCGGCTGCCCTCGAACTGTACGGTAGATCCGAAGGACATGCAGTCAGAAAATATCTTACGGAATATTCAGTATCTGCAGCACAGGACATCTTCAGCAAATGGGTGGATCTGGAGACCCTTCTGCTTGTCAAATTCATTGACGGAAATGTCAAAGGACAGAATCCGGACAGATCTTTCATAAACAACGGCTTTAACGAAGGGATTCCGGGAGACATCACGCAGCCAGGCTACACCGAAATCTGGAAAAAAGTCGTGGCCGAGGAACACGGGAAAACAATTCAAGTTAAATAACAAAACGCACTAGTGTCCAAAAGATTTTTTAACAAACCTTTGTAACTTATTAATATATAATTAAATATAACAGAAAACGCCGCGTGTCGATTTGAATTGATTTCGCATATTTGCTGCCGACATTAGAATCGGACAAGCATGAATGCA
>CASGDV010000132.1 GCA_949300335.1 uncultured Bacteroidales bacterium
TTTATTTTTGCGATACCTCCAAATTCGGCTTTCCTATGGCGGTTGGAGGTATTCTTTTTATCTTATACGAAGATAAGAATTTTATACAATATTGACAATCAATTCGTTATGAAATTCTAATCTTTTTACGATAGTCCCTAAATTATTATAATGAGTTTATAATGAATATACTATACCTATCATGGCTCCTCTTCCGAGTTTCCATCTTTCAACATCGACGGTCCTGTCCGCCTGAGGTATTTCCTGTACGAATTTGAATTCCGAATCCAGAAGATTGTCAATGGACAGCTGCAGTTTCCAGTTGCCGGCAAAAGAGAAGGATGCCGAAAAATCCAGGGTATGGAGAGGCTTCTGTATCACATCCCCAAGTCCCATTATACCCACCGCATGTATTCTCGGTCCCTGAACATTGTAGAGAAGGGCAAGCCCCAGTGAAGAACCGTCATTGAATTCCGGTGTGTAGGTCAGGTCCAAATTTACCAGATACGGGGATGCTCCCTGAAGCGATCTCTGGGTATTCGTATATACTCCTCCTTCGGGAAGTTTTACATCTGTATACATATAGGAAAGGTTGCCGCCGGCGTTCAGGTTCCTGACAAGCTGTTTTCTGAACTCGACTTCCAGTCCGGCGGCCATTCCGTCCTCTGCATTTTGAAAAGAGTGCTCGGTTGCTCCTCCAGACACTCTTTGGGTTCTTTCTATAGGTGAAGCGAGGTATTTGTAATATGCGGTCACTGCCAGCATGTCGTCGTTTATGCTGCTGAACAATTCATATTTCAGGTCGGCATTGTAGTTATATCCGTTTTCAAGGTTTTCGTTACCTCTTATCTGCGCTCCTCCGTATGACTCCTGATAAAGGAAAGGTGCCATTTCTATGAAGGACGGCCTGGTTACGGTCCTTGATACAGAGAACCTCAGCATGTTTCTTTCACGCAGGCTGTATTTCAGATTGACTGCCGGAAAAAGATCATATGAATCAAGATTTCTTACCTGGTCGGCTACGTCATCATTGTATGAGACAGTCTGCCTTACCGCTTCGAATCTGAGTCCTGCATTTATAAACCATTTCGGAGAAAACTCATAGTCGATTTCCGCGAATGCCGCTGCTGTCATGTTGGCTGCATCGTACCTGTCCCTGCGGCTCATCTTGCGCTCAAGCGTGATAAGGTCGCTTGATATGTTTTCCTGTCCGAGATAGCCGTCAAGGTCATATACATCATCTACAGTTTCATCCAGCTGCTTCAGATTATAGTAGTATCTGGTAGCCTGATAGTCCCTTGTCTTGTATTTGGCGGTCAGGCCGAACCTGATCTTCCGGTTCATGTCACTGTCAAATCCGTATGCAGTCTTGACGTCTGCTGTCGATTCCATTTCCGAAAGATATCCGAAAAACCTCTGGGTCTCCTGATTGTTGAGATCGAAGAACTTGAGTTCTCCGGCATCGTTTCTTCTGAACATGACCTGTCTTCTGTCCGGTTCATCACTGTATGTCAGGCCCTGGGACAATCCCCAGTCCATCTGCCACGATTCGGCAAGTTCATTATGTCCGGACAACTGGTAGTTCTGAAGCGTATAGTAGTGCAGCACCTGGTTCACTCCTGTCAGGTCGTATGTTTCCAGGAAATTGTATCCCTTGCGGTCGAGATGCGTATTTTTGGCATTCCTTGCAAAGAAGAAAGTGAAACTCAGGTCGTCGCTGTCCCGGTATGAATATTTTAGATCGGCCAGAGAAGTAATGTCAAGTTTGTCCGTATAACTGTCATAGTTGTATTCACTCATAAGATTGCCTTCCCGGCTAGCCTCGTATGTCTTGTAGAAGGCATCGTATATGTTCTCGCTTCCCGATTTTATGCCGGCTGCCGCGAGAAGGGCAAGTTCATTCGAGCCCAGCATGAAATTCTTCCCCCATACGAAACTTCCGTTAAGGTCAGGAAGGGCCGTTTTCGAATGTGTTGAAAAACCGGATTTGAAGATTTCATGCTCCTTCACATAATCCCCGAACTCAGAATGCGGTATGCCGTCAACGTCTTTTCCGACTCTCGGTATGACGAACAACGACTGTCCGTCCATCATATACATTGTCCTGAAGACCGTAGGAAACAGACCACCCGTGGAAAACGACAGATTCAGGAAATCCTCAGACTTGCCCTCTTTCGTGCTTATGTCGATATGTGCACCTGAGTAATCTGCGAAAGAACCTGCCTCATATACTTTACTGACGGTTATATTCTGTATGGCCGATGCCGGGAACAAATCCAGAGGTATGAGTTTGTTGTCAGGATTGGGAGAAGCTATAGGCAAACCGTTAAGCGTTGTTGTGCTGTATCTGTCACCGAGGCCTCTGACAATCAGCTGCCCGGCATCGGCTATTGAAATGCCTGACAATTTTGCAACGCTCTCCTGAGCATTGGAAATGCCTTTCAGACTCATTTCCCTGGCACCCATATTCTCTATGGCGAAGCCTGATGCCACTCTCTCGTTCTGCAACGCGCGCAGCGATTCGAGAGACTTTCTTGCCGTCACGACAGCATCATCAAGGACTTTTTCATCGGGAGTCAAAGCTATTTTCAGGATATTGTCGTCACGGGTCACGTTTGCTTCATGACTGCCCAGAGAATAACCGGAGCGATCTATCTCAAGACTGACTTTTGCAGAAAGATATCCTATATATGATACGGACAGGACATGGGTTCCCTTATCCAGTTGTATTTCGCAGAATCCGTCGATATCCGTCACAGCTCCTTCCGCCGTTCCTTCAAGCAACATGGCCGCACCTATCAGGGTCTCTCCGGACCGGGCATCTACTATCATGGCTTTAACCGTCACCGGCCTGTCTGAAGCCAAGGCTTCCGCCGCAATCAGAAAAAATACAATTACATAAACAAAATGCCGGAAACCGGACTTCAGATAAGGAACAATTGTCCCGATACTCTCCATCTTTAATCTTCTTTTATATTCGGATGCAAAAGTATCGGGATAAAGTAAAGTAAATTTTAAGGGTTGTTTATAAAAATATTACAATCGGTTAAAAAACTGTTTAAATTTCTATCTGTACAGATAGTATCTGGAGGAAAGTTCCCTGAAATGCTCCACATCCTTTCTCCAGTAATCTTCTATGTCGGAAACCTTGTATGAGGTTGAGAGAGTTTTCCTTATATGGTCGGATCCGCAAACCTTGTCGAACAGGCCTATGCCGTTTGCCGTTTCGAACGCTTTCTTGTCCGGATGAATCTCGGCAACCGCCTGCATGACATAGAACTGGATTTCAGTTATGTTGGCCGAATCATAATCCGTTATATTATACTGTACTCCTTTGACAAGCTTGTTCGCGCAGCTTCCGCTGAAAGGCTTGAAATAAATCGTTCTGAAAGCTACTCCGGGAAGATTATAGCTGTCGAGTTTCTCCTTAAGCTTTTCCGCATCCATCCATGTAGCCCCGAACACCTGAAAAGGAAGCGTATAACCTATACCTATCTGCAGGAATCCGTAAAGTTCGCCGCAGATTCCGGATATGCAATAATGTACCGGGGAAGTCATGTAAGGTATGTTCGGAGAAGGCAGGACCCATGGCAGTCCGGTATCCTGATAAAGCATCTTTCTTTTCCATCCCTGCATTGGGACTACCGTAAGACGGCATTTCGCAGGCTGCTGTTTCCCTGTCTGGCCTCGGTTCAAGCCTTCTTCATTAATCAGCATGGCCAGTTCCCCTACAGTAAGTCCATATATATACGGTATCCTGTACTGGCTTACGAAAGAAAAGAAGCCCGGCTCCACATAGGGCCCCTCTATTTTCCTGCCTCCGAGCGGATTCGGTCTGTCAAGTACGACGACCTCGATACCCGCTTCGGCACATGCTTCCATGACCAGGCCGAGCGTGCTTATGAATGTGTAGGACCTCGCTCCGACGTCCTGTATATCATAGACCATTATGTCTATGCCTTCGAGCATTTCCCTTGTAGGTTTCCGTGTCGCCCCGTAAAGCGAATGGACAGGGAGCCCTGTCTTTGCATCCACGGCATCGTCAACCTTGCCTCCTGCATATACATCTCCCCTCACACCATGTTCGGGACCGAACAACGCTACAAGATTGACTTCAGGTGCTTCGTAAAGGATATCTATTGTAGAACGGAAATAATGGTCCACGCCGCTCGGATTGGTGACGAGGCCGACATTTTTCCCTTTGAGTATATTGAATCCGCGGTTTTCCAGCACTTCTATGCCGAGCGTCACGGTATGGTGTGTCCCGCCCCTGGCCGATACGTGCAGAGGAATTCCGGCAGAAATGACAGTAATGAAAGAAAGCAAGATGATTTTTTGTAACAATCGGGTTCTGAGCATCATATTTCAACAGTTTTATTTATACGGATAATGACGGCAAAGGTCACGAGACAGCAGGCCATTACCATCCAGAAAAAGTTTACATAACCGAGCCATTCCTGCAGATAGCCGGCAACCATTCCAGGGAGCATCATGCTGAGTGCCATGAATGCCGTACACAGGGAATAGTGCGAAGTCTTGAATTCCCCTTCCGAAAAACGGATCAGATAAAGCATGTATGCGGTGAAGCCGAACCCGTAGCCGAACTGGTCCAGAAAAACACATGAATTTATTAGGAACAGGCTTGAGGGCTGGGCCATGCTCAGGTAGACGAATACCGAACATGGAAGGGTAAGACTCAAGGCCATAGGCCACATCGATTTGGCAAGTCCGAATTTTGCGGCATATATTCCTCCGACAATACCGCCGAGCGTAAGAGCTATAACACCGACAGTACCGTAGACAAGGCCGACGCTTTCAGTTGACAGTCCCAGTCCACCTGCTTCTGCAGGGTCCAGAAGGAAGGGATTGAGCATCTTGACAAGAAATGCTTCCGGAAGACGGTAGAGGAGCATGAAAAGCAGGGCTGCAATTATGCCCTTCTTTCTGAAAAATGTGACGAAGGTACGTCCGAATTCACGGAATACCTCTTTGAAGGAGGATGTATTCTTCTGCCTGTCTTCCGAAGGAACAGGAAGGAAGAAAAAATGATATACGGTAATGAAGCCGAACAGTACGGCTGAAACAAGCAGGGTAAGTTTCCATGATTCGGGAATGTCTCCGTAACGGTTTTCAAGCAATCCGGCAATGACTACAAGCACTCCCTGGCCGAAAATCGATGCCATTCTGTAAAACGTACTTCTTATCCCTACGAACAGCGACTGTTTGCCGGTATCCAGTGCAAGCATGTAGAAACCGTCGGCCGCTATGTCATGGGTTGCGGAAGCGAAGGCGGTTATCCAGAACAGGACAAGAGTCGCCACGAACAGCGATACCGGGGTATTTCCTGCGGAAATGGCATCGCGGGATGGTGCAGGAAGCGTAAGGGCGGCAAGCAGTACGGAAAGCGAAACCAGAACCTGCATCGACAGTATCCACCATCTTTTCGATCTGATTATATCCACGAACGGACTCCACAGCGGTTTGACTGCCCAGGGCAGGTACAGCAATCCGGTATACATGGCAATGTCTCCGTTGGACATTCCCATTTTCTTGAACATTATGACGGATATGACATTGACGATGAAATAAGGTATTCCCTCGGCAAAATACAGTGTGGGTATCCAAAGCCACGGATTGACAGTCTCTTTGTTGCGAATCATCTCAATCTTATTTAGAAACATTTGCGGCAAGCGCCGAACCCAGATAATAATGTGCAAGTATGGATTCATATCCATACCCTTCACGAGCCATTACGGCTGCACCTATCTGGCACAGTCCGACTCCGTGTCCCCATCCGGCTCCGCGAAGCCTGATTTTAGAAAATCCGGGAAAGCCTTTCCCGGCAGCCTCGAGGACATCCTTTTCTGATACCGGTTTTCCGTCTTCGGAAAGGTAATCTATCACGAATGCGGAACTTTTCAGATGTGTGTCAGACAATATTCTTCTTATTTCCAGTTCCTTTCCTACCGTAAATGACGCTTCCGAGCCGGTTATTCCGAGTTTGTCTATACGGCCGGAATGTCCTCTGGACAAAGGTCTCAGGGCGAGAAGTTCCCCTATGCCGATACCGGTCCCGGAAGATATCAGACGTGCAAGATATTGTCTGTCATATACTACTTCCCATCTGTAATAATCCTCGGTTTCAAGGTCATAGTCATTCAGGACCTGAGCGAGAGTGTTCCTGTCCGCCATAGAGCAGAAAGGACGGCACCCGTTATCCGCATTGCCCGTAATCCAGGCTCTTGCATCCTGTTCGGAAGACATGTCCGCCGGTTTACCGTCCGCCGTATCGGAAAGTCCGGAGAGGTAAGGTACATCCCTGTCCTCCCAGCACGTTCCGTATTCTTCCATGATTCCTCCGCAGCATTTCGAGAACCGGGCGTCACATATGCCGCCTTCATATGTAAGGACCATTCCCCATGTCGAATCGACGGCTTCGGCGGCAATATCCCGGATTTCGCGTGAGAGTCCCTGATATCTCTGGCAATGGTCATCGGCACATACGTCGAACTTATCATGATCCTCATGACCGTACCATCTGACATATCCTCCCGGAATTTCCTTCTTCCCGGAAACGTTTTGCTCTTCAAGAACCTTTTCTGCACCTGATGCACGTTTTCTTTCCAGAAGTGCCATGAGCCACGATCTCGATATGACGGCATGGGCCTTGAGCAGTTCCAGTGAAGAAACGACGTTCATTTCTGATGAAATCACACTCAGCAGATAATCTTCAACACCTATTATGTTCACTGCTGTCAGTGTGTCACCTGTCACAATGAATTTCAGAGAGCCGGCAAAAACCTGCCTTTCCTTTCTCTGCCAGTGGAAATCCACTCCGATAGTCACGTCATGCAATGAAAACGTCGGCCTGGCAAACATGGTCGACATCGTCTGTTCCTCGAAATAAAGCTCGTCATACAGCATTCCGTCATATTCTATCTTTCCTCCGGCAAAACGCACTTTCCTTATTCCGGCACCGTCGGAAAAAATTTCAAAGGATATTTCCTCTGCGGACATTATGCCGACGCTTATTCTGGGCTGGGTTCGTGTCATTCTGGATATCAATCTTTCCTCGGACTCCTTGCCCAGTGTGACTTCACCGACAATTTCTTCAATAAGTCCGTTATCTATTCTTACGAAATCCTCGCGCCGCGGAGTTATGAAAAGACCGGCCATGTCGGCGCACCCGGGACTGACCATCAGGCGTCTTTCTCCGCTCTCATGATAATGATGGGACCTGTGGGCCGACCTCATTATGATTATCGACCTGTACTCACCGTTCTTACGGTATGAAAGCAGATTGAACATCGGTTCGCTGCTTCCATCCGGAGTATCCGCACAATCTATAAGTCTGTAGAAAAGCTTTGCGGCGGATTTTACCGTAACTGCCCTGAGCAGGAATATCCCTCTCGCAAACTTTCCGTATCGGAACAGTTCCGCATCGCTTACGGAAGCGATATATTCGACAGGGGCCCCGGAGGAGGAGATATCAGGGATTTTCATACCGGATATGGAATCCATAATTTCATCGGCATCCTTTTCCAGAGGCATAATGTTTCTCTTTCCTGCCTGGAAATGAAAATGGTCCGGTGCCGAAGCACCGCAGGCCGGTCCGTTGTAAAGAAAGACATAGTCCTGATACATTGCGGCCATATCGAGCATGTCTACATACCTGTGCGCGATGAGCTGGTCGCAATGGGATGCGGCGGCAAAAACGAAATGTTCAGGGAAAATGGGATATGGATTGACAAGAATATGATATTTTTTCCCTTTCCTGCCTTCAAAATCCATTTTTATCTGTTCCGCCGGTCTGTTCGCCGCACACAGAAAACACCTGCGCGTCCGGACAGAAGCTTCATCTACCTGTGCAGACGTGGAAACGATTCTCCCGGGATTATACTGCACGACCGTACCGAGTCCGCCGGTAACGGTATATTTCCTTTCGACATTTTTCAGAGCCCTGTAATTTTCACAGGCTGCCGGCCAACGGGAAAGCTGTTCATTGAAGAAATCATGCAAAGATCTGTTTCTGGACATCTTATCTATGCTTGTTTTTATTCATTTTCTGTCTCGCTGCCATTTCCCACGTCCTGATTCTGTCTTTGTAGAAATTGTTCGCGTTCACCTTTTCAATTCCGAGGTCAGCATCGGAGTTTTCCGACCATCTCCGGCAGAGATATACGACTTCATATATCCTGCCGATTCTGTATTTTCTGCTGATTCTCAGGCCGACGGCATAATCCTCCCCGTAACTGACATCAGGAAATCCGTATTTTCTCAGGATATCTGTCCTGAAAGCACGCGGAGCCCCGAGTCCGTTGATTCTCAGAGCATTGTTTCTTCCGTTGTCATCAGTCCATTCATCATGGGATATAATACCGGGAGGTATCTGTGCGAGATTGAAGTCCGTCATACGGTATGTTCCGACAACCATGGCGCAGTCGGCAGACTGGAATACTGAAATGATCTTTTCAAGAGAATGTTCCGAAGAATACAGGTCATCGCTGTCGAGCTGTACCGAATATTCCCCGCAATATTCACTGTAGACGGCATGATTCCAGCACCCGCCGATTCCAAGGTCTTTTCTGTCCGGGACAAGGACGACAAGCCTGTCATCATCTGCGGCAAGCCGTTCCAGCACTTCGGTTGTCCCGTCAGTTGAATGATTGTCAACAACTATAACATTGTAACTGAAACTGCATTTCTGCGAAAGGGCGCTTCCTACAGCATCCGCAATGGTTTTGACACGGTTTTTCACCGGAATTATCACCGATGCCCTGACAGGGAATGACTCCTGTGTCCCTTCCGTAACGGCACTCTTGAATTCCGGTTCAAGATATGCTCCGGTCCGTTTCAGATGTTCCGTACATGCCATTTCCATTTCAAGCTGCACATCCCTGTTTTTAGGATCGACATAATCAAAATTCTTTTCTCCGGAAGTACGCCTGTCCACAAGCCTGTCCGTATACAGGTATTCGTTTATATGCTCTATACGTTTCATCCTCAGCCTCAGATCATAAAGTCCCGCATAGATATAACCTGTTTCCATGGATCCCACGGCTTTTTTGAATGAAGCTGTTCTGAAAACCATGACAGGTCCGAAATCAAAGTCATTTCTTACCGACCCTGGCTGGCAATCGATTACAGGATGGTTTCTGCATATTTCCCGGCCAGCGCCGTCAGTAAAAACCTCACGGCGGTCCGAGTACAACATATCGGCACCGCTGTCCTTGGCGATGGAAATGAAACGGTCCAGAGCACCCGGTCCCATTTCCACCGGGGATGGAGACGAACATATCAGAAGATATGGTGCCGAAACTGCCGCCGCAATGCTTTTCAGGGTTTCCGTATCACTGAAGGACACTCCCGAAACAATTGTAATTCCGGAAAATGAGCCGCTTTTTGAAAAAGATTCCGCAGTCAGGGACAAATCGTCCTCAGGCATTGCCGAAACAAAACACTCAATACTTGACATATACTTGATATTACCGGTTAAAGACCAATACATCAAAGGTAAGGCTTAGCACACAGAAATACAAGTCTTTTGAAAACAGTTTGAGGGTACGGCAGCGGGGAAAATCCTATATTGACACCAGCATGGCTATGACTATTACCGCAATCACGGCTATAACCAGACCGTTGACAATTTTCCATGAGGGTTTTACGTCATCCGACGATTTTTTCTTGTCATAAAGAAGGACAAAGGCAGCGGGAATGCATGCTGCCGTAAGCAGGAAATCTTCGGGTATCGCAAAGAAAATCACTTTTGATACGGCTGTAATTGCCCAATGTATTATAAAAAGAAATGCAAAGATGTTCTTTTTCCCGGGAAAGGCCACAATGAGTCCGAGCATGAACATGGCAATGGAACTCGGGATCACGGGTGTGGCTATCCGGGGCCATTCCAGTCCCCTCAGAACGGATATCAGCGGATAGACAAGGGGTAGACACATTATGACAATTCCCAATATTCGTCTTCTGCCTTTCCGGCAGTCGAAAGAAGAATAGTCCGTAAACAGGTCATACAACCAAGAAACCGCCATCATGCACCAGAACAATGCCATGACATTGGAATGTTCCCTTGTGGCTCCGAATATCGAATAATAGCAGACAGCTATCCATAAACTCAGAATGACGAGAAAAATCTTCATTGCCGAAGCCGCCCTCCTTGAAGGACGGAAAAACAGAATGAAAGTCATCACGGCAGCACAGACGACAAGCACTGTCTGGACCGGCCATGTACTGAAATTGTAATCGGCTATGGATTTCCAAAAAATTTCCTTCATCAAAAAATTCTTTTACTGTCAAAACTTATCGGATCCGCGCGTCATGGAATGCGCCTTGTTTCTCATGAGGAATACCGGTACCGTTGCTCCTATTCCGAGCATGAAGATTACGCTGAAAGATACGGCTCCGTTGAACAGCAGGGCCTGGAGATATTCCTGCCCCTGTGTCGGCGAACTGATGTTCTGGAAGAACATTATCAGAGAAAATACGGTCTTGTAAGCATAGATACCCGGAATCATCGGGAGCAAAGCAGGTATATACAGCACTGACATAGGGCAGAAAACCTTTTTCCCGAGAAAGACGCTTCCGAATCCGATTATGAGCCCGGCAATCAGTGAAGATGTCGCTATGTCCATACCGGCAAATGTCATCAGACAATATCTTGCGGCATGACCGGCTGCCGCAAGTATGGCTATATACGGGAAAGCCCTGAGAGGAGGATCGGAAATCGAACCGAACCCCATAGCCGCGATTGCCGCGAAAAGACCGTCAGACAAAATATCCCATGCTATCATAACAAACTGTCTTTAACAAGCATCAAAGTCATTGACATTCCTATGGCAATACAAATTATCAGAAGGAATGCGTTCACCAGACGGCTGAAGCCGATCAGCACATGACCGTCAGCCACATCAAGAATACCGTTCAGCAAAGGGACCCCCGGAACAAGATAAAGTACGCTTGTAGCCAGAGCGATTTCGGCGGAGACCAGTCCCAGAGAAAGTGCCGAAGATGCACACAGGGAAGCAATGAACGCGGAGACTATGAAAACAATGAAATGATTGACTTTTTTTCTGGTCAGATGCTGTCTTACATAGAAACCGACGAGAGTGGAGGTGAACACGATCAGCATAGCCCAGATATTGCCTCCGAACAGACGGCAGAAAGAGGCATTGGCCAGACCTGTCATCAACATTACGAAAAGCGGATTCATCTTTGGCTTTGACAGTATTCTCCTGAATTCGTCTTTCACCTTTTCAAGAGAATAATTGTTGTCATATGCCGCCCAACTCAAAGCGCTCAGATCAGCATTCCATTCGAAGGAAATGGGATATGCCGGAATATCGACCACTCTGGTGATTACCTGGCCGTCCTCCTCCCTGCCGCCTACTGTTATGATAGCAGCCTTCTGGAACGTAGATATGTTCACCGTAACCCCCAAAGCCTCTCCAAGACGCTTGGAATTACGGACGACACGGGAGGTGTGGACTCCGGCTCCGAGCATGGAAGTCATGTACTCGGCCAGAAAATCGGAAGTCTCCTTCAAATAAGATTTATCCATAGACTAAGCGAAAGCTATCAGAATGAGTATTTGAGCCACGAGCACCCTCATGAACATCGACAAAGGATATACTGTCGCATAATTGACAGAAGTATAGTCCGTGCCGTAAGCGTTCTGTGCAAATGCCAGCACCGGCGGATTCGTGCAGCTTCCTGAAAGCAGTCCGCATATCTGGAAGAAATTAAGCTTGAAGAAAATTCTTCCGATGACAGCGATAAGGAAAGTAGGGATGATGGTGATAAGAGCACCGTACAATATCCACCAGTATCCTCCGTTTACGATTGAACTTACAAAGTTCTCTCCCGCTCCGAGACCTACGGCGGCAAGGAAGATCGATATTCCCATTTCCCTTATCATCATGTTCGCGCTCAAGGTAGTGTATGTCGTTATCTTGAGACGAGGTCCGAAATATCCTATCAGAATGGCAATAATCAGGGGACCTCCGGCAAGTCCGAGTTTTATGGCCTGAGGTATTCCAGGGAATTTGAAAGGAATCGAACCGAAGATAACGCCTATCGCGATTCCGAAGAAAATAGGTATAAGATTAGGATGTCTCAGGCTGGCGGCAGAATTACCTACAAGTTTCGCTACTTTTTCAATGGCCTGCGGAGTTCCGACAACCACAATCACGTCACCCATCTGGAGTCTCAGGTTAGGATTTGCCACGAGATCAACACCAGCCCTGTCTATACGGGTGATGCTGACTCCGTAAGTGGAACGTATATTGAGATCTTTCAGTTTTTTTCCGGTAAGGGAAGACTTGGATACATTGAGTTTTTTGGAAACCATCGTTGTGTCGATGCTCTCCCATGCAGACAAATCCATATCGATCTGTTCACCGAAAAGCATAGTGACAACATCCACCGATGTCTTCGATGTCACGACAAGGAGTTTGTCTCCTTCGTTGAGTACCGTAGTCGAAACCGGAGCTTCGACAATACCGTTGCGCAATATTCTGGAGATGACGAACTTGTTGGCTATCTCATGATCCACATCCTTAACTGCCTTGCCGAATATCGCAGGATTCTTTACCTGACATGCGACTCTGACGGCACTTTCTATCTCTCCTTCATCCTGTTCTATCTTTTGCTGTTCTTTTCTATGGTCTATCTTGAATATTGCCTTGACAGCCATGAGTACGAAAATCACTCCGAGAACGCCGAGCGGGTATGCCACGGCATAACCGGAAGCAAGTGCTGCCGCCTCGGCCGAAGCTTCAACATCCGAAAGGAAAGTTCCGGAAGTAACATCGAAGAATGTCTGCTGGGCAGCACCGAGGCCAGGAGTATTCGTCACGGCTCCCGACATGACTCCGACCATGGTAGCCAGATCCTCTCCAGTAACAAGGTGGATGACATATGTAGTCAAGACTCCGAGAACAATTAGCGAAACGGCGAGCATATTAAGCGTAAGTCCGCCTTTCTTGAAAGAATGGAAAAATCCGGGTCCTACCTGAAGTCCTATGGAAAAAACAAAAAGGATAAGACCGAATTCCTTGAGGAAGTGCAGCAAAGCGCCTTCCGCACGAAAACCGAAATGACTAAGCAGAATACCGACAAACAATATCCATGTGGATCCGAGCGTCACTCCTTTTATCTTGAATTTGCCAAGATACAGTCCTACTGCAATTACGATAGCGAGCAGCATTATGGAGTGTCCTGTTCCCTGTCCGAAAAATAAGTCCCTCATAAAACTATAATTATTTATTCATAAAACTCAATTCCACACAGAAGGCGGAGTTGCCTTCAACCTGTCCTTCGATATGGCAGATACATGAATCACCCTCTTCCCGGACTGCCCTGTACAGTTCCACGATATCTCCCGGACGTGTTTCATGATTGAAGTTTATCCGTACATCCGTAACCGGCTTTCCTGATGTGATGCCGTAATCCAGGGCATCCATTGCCCAGACAATATACATGGCATTGTTCGTATGTCCGTTCATGTCGACATCCGAATAAGTCACCTTGTGAACCCCGGCCGGTTCCTTTTCAAGACCGGCCGGCATGGTTATCTTTCCGCATGATTCCTCCAGCGCATTTTCCTTGCATGACGTATTGTCGTATGGCTCCAGGGAAACTTCCCTCGATATTCTTCTGGTATCGATATTCAGGATAAGCCATGAAGTTGTGGCGGCAACAAGCGGGTTTCCGTTTTCATCTTCCATTCTGAAATCACGCAGATAGAACAGACGTTCAGAGCCCTTGTGCCATGTATTCAGAACTACTTTGTCACGCCATTTCGGATGACGGAGAAACCTGAAATGCATTCGCGACAGGACCCAAGCCGTCCGTGTCCGTTCCAGGTCGTCATAGCCGAATCCAAGTACAGCGGCATGACGGTTGGCTATTTCCTGCGCCATATTCATAAAAGAAGCCGGCTTCAGCAGGAAATTCATGTCCGTGTCATAGCACGGAATCGTTATTTCTTGTGAAAAGACATTCATAACCGATGTAAAACGATTGCCGTCAAAAACGGCCGCAAAAGTAATGCTAATAGTTCAAAATTTCAAGTTCCTCCTCATTATACAGGATGGAGTCAATGAATTCCGGACAGATCTGCGCAAGAACAAGGAATATAATCATGAACAATATCGCGGCTATAACCAAAGACAGCAGTATGATTATGGCTGTCTTCCATTTTCTGTCCAGTCCCGTTTTCCGTTCTTCCGGCATGCTTTCGGCAACGTCCGGAGCGGAATCCACGGGAATGACATTCCCAGACAATTCCCCGGATACGTCTTCCTCTCCGGACAATTCTTCTTTGCCGGACATTTCATCTTTGCCAGATATTGCTTCTCCTGATATTGACTCAACGCCAGAGATAGCATTCCCGGATATTGCATCGCCGGACACAGCATATCCCGTTACATTATCATTAACCACACTGCCCGAATCCCCGGACAATTCATGTGATAAAGATACTCTCTCATTTTCAGAAGGCGATTCAGGAACATTAATCATTGTCCTCAGATTTATCACCGCCTCTGCCACATCCTCTTCCTTTTCCTGATGACTCTTTAATGAAATCGGTTCCAGTCCGACCCCGTCCGGATATATATCCATATTCTCATCCGCAACGAAAAAAATATTGTTTTCCTTTGTGGCCCTCAATTTCCCGAGTCCGGGCAAGATTATGTTTTTCTTCAGTTTCAACTGGACTTTGAGTTCCTTGAGAAAGTCATCCAGAATTTTTCCGGCCAGTTCCCTGTCGATACCGTTGGAATCAGCATAAAAATCCCTTAGCATGGTACTGTCTTCCTCCCTTGTCCTGAAATAAAGCCTTCTGTAAGGAGGATTGATGGTATAACCTCTGTCGGAAAAAGTGGATGGTTCCATTTCCGCCACAAAGACTCCAAGGCCCGGAAGCACCACCTTTTCATTGTCAAGGATCAGTTCCTTGACCATTTTGGATAGCAAATCGACATTCATGATATTTTTATGCGTTACCTGAAATCGCGGCAAAGATACGAAAAAACAGATAATTCCGACTGATATCATAAATTCAAATTAGGTTTATGGAACATATTTCGATAAAAAAAGAAAAAAAGATTTGGAGCATTGAAAAATTGTTGTACCTTTGCAATCCCAATCGGAACAAAACGTTAGGGAACAAATTCCTGAATAGCTCAGTTGGTTAGAGCATCTGACTGTTAATCAGAGGGTCCCAGGTTCAAGTCCTGGTTCAGGAGCTTCTCGGAATCAAGCACTTGCAGCAATGCAGGTGCTTTTCTTTTTTGCTCCAGTTCAGGCATTTGCATAAGATTTGGGTAATGTGGATAAAATGGTTGGGAAAACCCGGTCATTTTTTCAACCCACGGGAAGCGTCTCCGGGAAATCCAGAATCATTCGATTCCGATATTTCCTTCGGCACAGACAATATTCCCATCAGACGATATTCCCTCAACGACTACACGATAGTCCGAATTTCTGTCAGCCGTATAGAACTGCATGCAAGCTACCCCTGAGGAATCGCAGTAAAGAGCAGGTTCCCATGCAATTGTGTTTCTGTAATCCGGGACAGCACTGCGAAGCACTTCGGGAACTTCATATGCCGGCTGATAGAATTTGTCCGGACGCTTCCATCCAAGATGACTTACATTGGCAATGGACAGGAGAGGAAGCCGCTCCACCCCTTCATAATGTCCTTCTTTCGTCATTATGGAAAATACCCCTCCGGCACCACCTATACCGAATATCGCCGCCTCCGGACCCGAAATCAGATCGATTCTCCTGATATCGGAAACCGGTATGTTTTCTATATCCGATAATTCCAAAGGTACCTTGTCAACATAAAATGCAATCGGGGCTCCGCCTCTTACAGACATCGCATTTCCCTGATGCATGACACCGGGAAACATGGAAAGTACTGTGACAATATCCATTCCGGCAAGTTTGTCGAGCCTGCTTTCAGACATGGATTTCGAATTCAGGCTAAAAGGCTTGTCTTCTTCAACTCTCCTTGAAACAATTCTGGCAGCTTGAATATTGTAATTCAATCCGTTGTCGGCATACGGAAAGGAAAATGACGAATCGGTTGCAGGAAACGGTACCGTAAAGTTCCATCTGTCACTGTCCGTCTCCGGGGCGAAAACTTCCGGATCGATTGCCAGTTCCGTAGTGGCACCTTTCCCTTTGCGGGATAATGCCTGCAACAGAAATACCGTACTGTCCGGAAAATCAAGTTCTCCTATGACGAATCTGTTCGTACCTTCGAGCTGGACAATCTGGAACAGTTTGAGATCTGGCTGGAAAATCACAAGTTGCGGGCTCTTTACGTCATTTCCCCAAAAGCCTTTCACTTCCCCGGAAATGAACTGGCTGTTTTCATAAGGATAACCGTGCGACGAGACCTCTGGACCTGAACGGTGATAGTCATATGTCTTCCATCCCTGCGTAAGCATGAGCAGGTCCAGTTCCATGAAACCTCTGGAAGACCTGAAATAATGGCCGGGATCCTCAACATATCCTTTCAAATCCGATGTAAGAAGCAAGTAAGGAAGAATACCGCATCGGGAAGAATCAATGCAGACAGACGATTTGTCAGTTACCGAGACAGACAATATACCGGGTACCGGTTTTCCGGCACTTGCAGTCATTCTGAATTTCATGGACACCTTTTCTCTTGCACCATACAAAGCCTTGTCAGAAGTCATCTCCAGAGTAGTTTCAGTCCTATTCCTTACAAAGAAAAGTCTTTCTGCCAGAGGGACACCGAGACGTTCATCGATAACGGCAACAGAAGCGACACCGGCCGGCAAGGAACCGGAATCCAGTTCGAAAACCATGAAAGGTTTGTCTACAGAAGCAGCATAAAGTATCTCTCCCCGGCATCGGAATACAAAAGACAGACTGTCAAGATTCACCTCATTCCCCATGAACACTCTGAACAACAACCTGTCTTTATCCAGAACATGTTGAATTGCAGCAGGCGCTGGATCATTACAGGAAAACTTGAAATCTTTCTCAAATCCATCCTTGTCAAAAGCCACGACCCGGTATACCTCCCCCGCCTTGGCTTTCATGGAAAACTTACCCATTCCCCTATGCATCGATATTGTTTCGGAAATCTTTTTGCCCTCGCTGTCATAGATTTTCAGATTCACATCCACCCCCAAGCCATCTTCACCAACAGCCTTGAATGCAACAATCTGCTGTAATCCGGGCATTAACCTGCCGCTTTCCGGAAAAAAGCTCACATCATAGTCCTTCTTTCCTTTTTTCCCATCCGTCACTTGGATTTCCGCGGCAGTATCCGGTTTTTGCCTGTCGTATACCATCACATTCCTGCAGAAAAGATAATCCTTGTCATAATTGAGCATATGCATTGTATAACCTCGAATCCTGAATGGTCCCGGTTCCATATCCGGAGGAAGCATGAGCGAATTATGAAACATGAGGGAATCACGTTTGATCTTTACACGGCTTACCACCTCATTTTCCTTGTCTATGAGTTCGACGTAAATGAAATTCGACAGAAGTTTGGGAGATAGCGAAAAAGGGTCCAGAAGGAATCCGCTGAAATAAATCTTATCTCCGATAAAATAATACGGTCTGTCAGTAGCAAGATACAGTTTTTCTTCCCGGGGAGCATAGAAGTATCCGTCCTCTTCAGCATACATCGGAGAAACGGACAGGAGTGCCGTCAGCAACAGCATAAATGTCACCGTCGTTTTCATCTCATAAATCAATCCTTGACTACGGCAATTGAAATAAGATACAGCAGGAAAAGCGGAATGAAGACAAGCATCAGCGTGAAAGGATCGCCTGAAGGTGTAATGACAGCAGCGATAACCATAAGCACCACAATTGCATGTCTGCGGTACTTTTTCAAGAACGATTTCTTCAATACTCCCAGTTTGGAAAGCAGCCATGCGAGCAAAGGCATTTCAAACACTACACCCATTATGAAAACGAGCATCAGGAAATTGCTTATATAGGAATTCAGACTTATCTGATTCACTATATTGGAGCTAATCGTATATTCTGTAAGAAAACGGAATGTAAACGGGAACACCAGCACATAGCCGACGAGACATCCGACGTAAAACATCAGTGTGCCTGAAAGAAAAGCTATTCCGACATTTTTTTCCTCATTAGGAAAGAGTGCCGGCTTGACAAATCTCCACACTTCATAAATAACATATGGAAAAGCTATTACAAGCGCAAACCAGAAAGATGTGCTTATATGGGTAAGGAATTGTGAAGCCACATTTATATTTATGATTTCCACATTGAAATCATTTACTGCAAAATCAGGAAAGAATGGAATTTTGTCAGATATGGATGACATCCATCTGTACAGGAAGAAATCCGAAGTCGTAGGTCCGAGCACGAAATCATCGAATATATACGGCATCGCAATGAATGTACCTACAAGGCAAATGATCAATGCAATGACTATTCTAAGCAGAGACCAGCGCAAAACTTCAAGATGGTCCCAGAAACTCAGTCCGTTTTCTATCTTTTCTGACATACTATAACCATTAAACGATTTCAGGAACAGCTTAATGCCTCCCGCCAGCCACACAAATGCAATATCCCCGCAATCCCGTTTTGCAAATATAGCGATTAAGTGAGAGCAAAGGCAAATTTTTTATTTGACTTTGCCGAACGTGAGCTATATAGGGATAGTCGCGAAATAGACTTAAAAATACAATCAATTGATTGTCAATGTGATAAATATTTTGTATCTTAGTAGAGGAAAATAAAAATTCCTCCGAACGCCGTGGAAAAGTGCCTTTCGGAGGAAATGAGCAAAA
>CASGDV010000133.1 GCA_949300335.1 uncultured Bacteroidales bacterium
AGCATCTCCGGAGTCGGTTTACGTGTAGACCCGTAAAGGGAATAAACCGGCAGTCCGGTCGACGGATCCACAGTATCTGACACCTTGCCTCCCGCATAGATATTCCCTCTCACGCCATGCTCGGGACCGAACAGCGCCACCAGTTCCACACCCGGAGCATGGAAAAGGATATCAATGGTAGAGCGCATCTTCCGGTCCACCCCGCTAGGGTTGGTCACAAGCCCGACCTTTTTTCCTACAAGACAATCAAACCCTCTGCTTTCCAGGACCTCTATACCGGGACGGACAATTATATGCTCCTGAGGCTTTGTCCTTGCTGAAAGACAAAAAGAAGAGGCCATGAAGCCAAAGAGCGAAACAATGACTGCTACAAAATATTTATTCACATTTCCGTAATTCATGATCTGTACTGCGCCTTGCTAAAGATTCATCACCCTGCCGATAAAAAGAATGTTGTCATTTTCGGTATCAACTATCGCGAACATGAATGGCCGGTCCACTGTCATGACCACAGGAAGCGGCCCAACATTGGCTGAAGTAAGCCTGATGCCTATACTGGTAACGGCAGCTGCCTCGGAGCCTTCCTCATTGACCTCAACGAAACATTTCTGCTTCACCTCATCGACGGCAATCCTGCCATCCGAAATACCTCCAAGTTCGGCATCACGTGTAAATACCTTCTTGGCCCCCATCGCGGCAAGAGTCTGATTCAGAAGTGTGGTAGTCTCCATCTTGAACTTCGGAAGACGCAGGATGACTTCCTTTTGGGACATCGCATCAAGTGCTTCCTTATATGATGCATCATTCAGATACGGCAGGACTGCATCCGGAGATACATCTTCAGCAGGGAGCAAAACGAGCATACTGTAACGGCCACCGGCATAAGGAAGCATAATCAGCTGGTTTCCAGAATACTCGGCATAGCTGTATTTCCCTTTTGCATACATAAACGGCACTTTGCCGTCTGCAGAATATCCATGGAATGTATCCTCGGCGGTCATATCCTTGTTGAACTGCTTCTCCCAGGGAGCCTTGAAATACAGCGCATTCATAAGGAACATCACCATATCGGAATTGATATGGTCTATGATCCCAGTTATTTTCCCCTCCGTATTCTCTGAACACCAGGAGTTTATGATATCAACGCTTTCCTGCGAGGAGAAATCGAGATTACGTGCCATGGCACCATATTTATCCGAAAGCGTCTCAATATATGAAGACTTTACTTTAAAACCATCCCTTATCCAGACCGCATTCGCAGACCTGACATCCACCAGAGAATCGGCAACTATATCATCTCTGCCAAAATCCACTCCGTTCAGCACCGACAGAAGTTCCTGCTCCGTCTGACCATGAGCCCCTTCAGCAAGCATCGACAGAGCAACACCCGCACTATATGGGGAAACGAATATGTTTTCATTTTCTTCTGCCGCAGAAACGACATTCCGGAAAAAAGAAATCGAATAATCTATTTTGGACCCTTCTTCAGCAGGAGCCGCATTCTTCGGCTGTCCGCAACCTGAAATCACCAGTGCTGTCATGGCAATCGTCAGAATAGCAATCTTTTTCATAATATCACAATTTTCTTGCTCCGCAAATATAGCAAATATACAGTATATGTGACAAACGCCAATCGAGTAGGAGGAAAACGAAGTAGTTTTCTTCCTACTTTCGTTTTCCGACCTCTCACACCACCGTACGTGCCGTTCGGCATACGGCGGTTCTCTTAACTGCGATGCAATTTGATGTAAAGATTCAGGATTGACGGATA
>CASGDV010000134.1 GCA_949300335.1 uncultured Bacteroidales bacterium
ACGGACTGCCGCAGGTGAAAGGAGGGTGGTGACGAGGACGAGCAGCCACAGGTTGCCTGTCATAGGATTGTATGCTGCGACGAGTTCCCTCAATGAGCTGCCACCAGCGAGCCCGGATGTAAATTCAAAAAGTATGGTCAGGAAAGTCCACAGCAGCCCGATAATGATGCAATTCTTCACCGAAAGCCGTCCGATTCGTGGCAAGAGCAGCCATGAAATCAGAAAAATGCAGATGCTCAGCACGATTCCGCTCACGGGCAAAGCCCATTTTTCGCCTAACGCCCTGTCCAGCACATGTTCCCGCAACCCTCCGTTGAGGATTGCGACAGGGATGAAGCACAGCCATATCAGGACCGATTTCAGGATGTTCATAATGTGATGCGCTCAAATTTGCAGTCAATCCATAATTTGGCTTCCGCCGTCTCAAAGCGAAGGATGCAATAATCCGGGTCATCGGGCCCATTCGGGAAATAATGCACCATAAAGTCCTTCCACAAGTCGTGGCGAATTTCCCTGTCAGTGAGTATTTTCACGGCGCCTGTCATAGTCACGCTGTTGTCGTTATGGACATAGCATATTCCCGCTTTTGGATTTTTTCTTATGTGCATTATTTTTTCGGAAGACAGGTAGGTCGTCATCCATAGCACGGAAATGCCGTCATGGCGGAGCACGTCTATTGCCACCGGACGCGGAAAACCGTATTCGTTGACCGTGCTGAGGACCACATAACCGCATTGGTCAAGCATCCGTTCTGCCTGCTTTATGAGAACTTGACTGTTGTCATGTGTGTCCTGCGGATTAGTCTGATTGTTGTTGTTCATAATGAGGTTTCGAATGTGTCGGTATTGTCTTTCAGCAGATAGTTGGAACTGCGCCCGCCGTCAGCCGCAGCAACCAGTACGCCCTTGTCAATAAGGTATGTTATGTCCCTAAGGGCTGTCGCTTGGGAAGTTTTGGCTATTTTTGCCCATTTGGATGAGGTAAGTTTCAGACCAACTGCGTATTATGCAATTCTTTAATTCATTATCCATAATCATTGCTTTTGATGGTGGTATCCCAAAAATTTATTTATGGAAGGCTCCACTTTCTGATGCGGCATTCAATTTCCCGTGAAGGGAGTCTGTTGTTGATTTTATAGAGCAGTTCAAGGCGTTTAGCTCCTGCATCGGGCGAAATGATTTTGAAGTCTTCCACAAGCATATCAAATATGCGGAGAATGCCGCATACGTTCACACCGGATTTTTGAGCGGAGCTTCTGAGTTTTG
Organism: uncultured Bacteroidales bacterium; assembly: GCA_949300335.1. Taxonomy (GTDB): domain Bacteria; phylum Bacteroidota; class Bacteroidia; order Bacteroidales; family UBA932; genus Cryptobacteroides. Next base: position 1,266 of record CASGDV010000134.1, read on the forward strand.
CATCACCCGTCAGGAGCGTGTATCCATTGTATTTGGCGTATAGCCATACGGAGCAGTCTGCAATGGAAACATTGTTGCGGCAAGTTTCCTGAAATGATACGATTGCGGCTACTTCTGCTCCTGAATGTCGTTTTATGGTCAGGTGTTTCAAACTTATATGTTTTTGTATGGCATTGTGCTGACTCTCGTCGGTCAGTTCGTTGAGTACGAAATCTGTTGTGTGTATTTCTATCGGCAACCGGAAGAAATCGTCCAATAAGTCCACTGACATCAGATCAATGAATATATTGGTGTCATTTACGACAATTATATCCATTTCAGATGTAGTTTATTGAAGAACGGATTTCATTTACGGAGCAGTTCAGCAAAGACGACGCCTTGCTGATGGAAATAACTTCTTGAGAAATGGCCTTGTATACCAGCACCTGAAATCTCCGGCTTTCTTCTTGGGGATAGCGATTCTCCTCGACTTGCTTCCGGAAATTGGACGACCTGTTTTTTTTGATGCAGTAACCTTTGTGTCGTTGTTCGGTTATGATTCCTAACTCTTTTGCCTTGTACATCATTGCATCAATGGACAGGCCGTATTGCATCTGAAGCGGAATGAGTTCCTGCAGAGAAATGTCTTTCCGGGAAGAGCCGACCATTTCGATGAATTGTGAGGCCGGAAGGAGCATTTCGTTTGCGAATATGCTGCATAGCCGCTCTTTGTCATTGTCCAGCATATCGGAGTTGAAATTCAGAAGCAGGTGTCCAAGTTCGTGGAGGGCAGTGAATCTCTGCCGTTCGGCGCTTGCATTCTTGTTCACTATGATGACCGGATGGACCTCGTTGACAAACCCACTCAGTCCGTCAAATTCTTCTTCGGTTTCAATCTGTATGACTTTGATGCCATTTTCTTCCAATAGGAAAGTTATGTTGCTGATGGCGTCCTCGCCGAGTTTCCAGTCTTCGCGTAATCTGACCGCGATTTCTCTTGCCTCTTCCGGATTATTGACAATCTTGTCGCTATAGTCCACATTAAACAGGTTGTCTATTTCCAAGAGGTTCTCTATTTCAAGGTACCGTTCTATCTCGTCAAGAACTTTCTCTTTTATTGCTTTCAAGGAAGACACTCTCAATCTGCTTTTTTTGCGGAATTCAATGCCGTCGAGGGATACGGTAAATGGACGGAAAAAGAAATCGACATTTACGCCCAAAGCCTGCGACAGAGCGATAAGCGTAGTGCTGTCCGGCATCATTTTCCCGGTTTCATATTTGGAAATGGACTGTTTGGACACTGCATTGTTCATACGTTCGCACAGACCGTCCATAGACAGCCCGCGCATAAGGCGTGCACTTTTAAGCCTCTTTGGAAATACTTCGTTTGCCATCACATAAGATTAGGGTTACAAAAATAGTTTTTTCCGGTGAATTTGTCAACCAAAAGGGAATGAAATATTGTCAGTCTGACAGATTGAAGTAGATAGCTTTCTGGAGGTTGTCAAGGAAAAGGGCGGCATGTGCACCATCCATCTGGGTATGGTGAAACTGAAAGGACACGACCAGCGACCGTTTCCACAAACGCCGTCTGTATTTGCCCCAAATCAGAAAGGGATTATTGAATACGCCGCTGTACATGCCCACGGCTCCGTCTATCTCGTACCGGGCGAGGGCGGAAGTGCCTATGACCATGCTGTCGGTCAGGTCGTGGTTTTCGCAGGTTTCTGCGACCTGGGTCGTCAGGCGGAGATAGTCGGTGTTGAATT
>CASGDV010000135.1 GCA_949300335.1 uncultured Bacteroidales bacterium
GTCTGGTTTTTGCAATGCTCTGATAAACAAGTCTTTGCAAATATAACGAGTGCTTTTCGGCCCTTTTAGCCCCTCCTGAAAGCACATGCTCTAATCATAACTTAATGACCTAGAGGTGATTACATTTTGAGACCGATTCTCTGCATACCGTAAAATTTTGAGAAAACATTTACGGATTTGAGATAATACGCCAATAACCGGATTTGTCCGAACCTTCATGAATGAGGATCCCTCTGTCTCGTAGTACTTTGATGTTCTTTTCTATAGCGCGTTTGGAAATGCCTATCTTGTCAGACATTGATTCGGCAGTGACCGAAGGGTCGGAAATGACGATATCAATGATTCTTTGTCCTGTCCGGCTGATTTTTCCATAATGCTTTTCAGCGCTTACACCGAACTTTTCAGTGCTTACACCGAACTTTTCAGTGCTTACACCGAACTTTTCAGTGTTTACACCGAACTTTTCCGCATTCTGATTTATCCTTTGAGCTACATCTTCTACAGGTATCCGGCCTTGTTCTCCCCAGTTCAAGTTATAAAATGTGGTGAAAAAAGAACCTCCTGCTGTTTTGTAATGCGGCTCTTTCCCAATTGTGAAATTTGGCAGTTTTTCTGTAAGTTCCCGCATTTTGCGTAGACCGGAGCCACGTTGTTCCATGTAGTCAAGCTGTGTGAACACATCGGCGATAACAGGGTTGCGGCGAATAGAAGGTATACTGTAGATGTCTCTGTCCTGAATCTGTGTTCCGTCCGGCATCGCTCCTGGCGAAGAGAATTCTATGCGGTCATCGTATATGTCAAGATGTATTTCACCTCCTATTACCGTATAATCGCGGTGTATGAGGTGGTTGACCAATCCCTCGAATATTGCGCGGTCTGAGTAGTCCGGAAGATTGAGGCGGTAGTCCGGCATCTTCACCCATCCGTTCATGGTATAGTTCTTGATGAAGTCCAATCCGTATTTAAGGAGGAGTATAAGGTTGGCCCTATGCTCAATTGAACTGATTGCGTTGTCCTTGTAAAGTCCTGTCCATCGGGTGCAGAATAGGCGGGACTGAAATACGGTGCAGTTATCTTCAAACAACATTCCAGCGTTGGTCAATTTCCCTTCCGGCGTGATTAGTCCGAATGATACAAGATACTTGTCATCCCAATCCTGACGGGTCTGTTCCTGGAATACATTTGAGAGCATGATGAAAGAGTGCTTGCTTGAATCTACTTGTGCCGGCAACGAGTCCCAAGTCATGTGTGAGCCTTTCAGAACCAGCGACAGAAGTTGTTGGGAGTTGCATTCCACGCTTTCGTTTCCGATTCTTATGAAGGCCGTCCGGGTACCATCTTGAAAGTAGTAATAGGGAGTGAGTATTCCGGCTTTGACTTTTACTTCAATCAGCGAACGTCCTTCATGTTCTATCGGAGTCAGTTGTATCTCCGGAACAGGATCGAGCCGTGTTTTAATCGTTTCGCTGATAAATTCAGCATCTGACTGAGGATTCTCCAGACCTACAATCTCTCCATTATTGTTTACACCGTAAAACAGACTGCCGCCGTCCGTATTGGCAAAGGCTGATATAGATTTAAGCCATGATTTAACTTTCTTGCGCTCAAGCTTTTCCTTGAAGTCGTAGAAGGAACATTCTGCGATTAATATGTTGTCGTGTATCTGCATG
>CASGDV010000136.1 GCA_949300335.1 uncultured Bacteroidales bacterium
GAGTAGGCCAGTCGGGACTTATAGTTTGAGAGCAAGAAATACACGTGTCAATGATAAAACCAGTATAGGTTATCACAATATTTCCGATAAAAAAAACGAAATAGATGACACGAAATATGTCAAATGACCGTCCATCAGTCCGTTGAAACCCGATGATCCTTATCATTACCAACAAAGAGGATGTCCATCCCAACCCGGTGATTGAAATTCTTTCCCGAAAGGACATCCCGTTCTTCAGACTGAATACCGAAGCCCTGCTGACCGACTATGAATTTGCCTGGTGGAATGACAGCAGGGGCTGCGACTTCCGTATCAGCTGTACGCGGAACGGACTCGAAGCCAGAGGCTCGGAGATCACCGCGATATGGGACAGGCGTCCGGAACAGCCCAAGAAACTGCCGGTAAAGAGCACTCCCGAGATTGACAAGCACAACCTTGAGGAGGCTCTCGGCTTTCTCGTCTTCCTGCGGTATTACCTGAAGGACATACCGTCCATAGGAAGCATCGCAGGCGACCGTCCTGCTGCATCCAAGATGCTCCAGTACAGGGTCGCACATCAGGTAGGGTTCAGTCTCCCGGAAAGCTGTTACTCAAACAGGAAGGAAGATGTCCTGCGCTTGGCTGCCGAATATGATTCATTGATATTGAAGCCCATAGAAAGCAATGACATCTGGGATGAAACACAGATGCAGGACTATGTGTTCTATTCCCAGAAAGTCCCGTCCGCATCTTTGGATGATGTTCCGGATGAGGCATTTTCCCAGACCGTGACCTTCGCCCAGAATTATGTGGAAAAGGATTTTGAACTTAGGGTGACTGTGGTCGGAGACAAGGTGTTCGCCTGCAAGATAGATTCCCAGGAACTTTCGGACGACACCGGCAAAATCGACTGGCGGCAGGGCTATGAACATGGCATGAAACAGACCGCATTCGACCTTCCGGAGAACATTGCCCGGAAGTGCCGTAAATATCTTGCGCATCTCGGTCTGAATTTCGGCTGTTTCGATTTCATTGTCACCCCGTCCGGGGATTATGTCTTCCTGGAGTGCAACCCCAACGGCCAGTGGCTCTGGGTCGAAGATGCCACCGGACTGAAAATCTCGGAAGCGATAGCGGATTTCCTGTCTTCGCCCGAGGCAAGCGCTTATTAAAAAAAATAAACTCAAAACAAAATGACTACAAAAAGATTTTTCAACCCTTTCATCGGGAGGTACTATCAGGTAGGAATTGCCGGAAAGAAAGTCCTTGTCATAGGAAACAGCTTCTACTGCAGCCATAGAGAGGACTGTAAGCATTTCCAGGAATGTACCGACCTGGCGAAGAAAGACAGCAGCCGCTTTGACGACAGATGTCCCGATTATTCTCCGAGAAAGATGAGACTTTCCGATGCCCCGTCGTATGAACTGGACGAAATGTACCGTGCATATAGGAATTTCGGGGACTTCATTTCCGGATATGTCGACGGTATGGATAGCCGTACAGTGTGGCAGCATGTCGCTTTCACCAACTATGTCCAGTTTTTTGTCCCTTCGGCAATATCTGACAGCAGGGAAGCAGTCAGTGAGCGGGACTTCGAGGCTTTCAAAGAAACGCTAATGGAACTCCAGCCGGACATCATATTCGTTTGGGGCAGCATCACAGGGGAAGCGATAAGACGTGACCGCAAGGAAGTCTATGACTATGACACTCCCGAATTTCATGCAAAAGACGGCTATGTCTGCCACATGAGACTTGACGGCATTGACAAGGATATTGCCATCATCAACACATATCACCCGTGCAACATGTACGGACAGTGGAACTCCGGCCTTCCGTTATTGAAGAAATATACGGAAGAGGTATTGTGCATATAAAAACATAAAAGAGAGGTTTATGACCTGGGTATTTATTATTTTGATGATAGCAATTATCGTTGTATCTATCATTTACTGGAAAATTGCCATCCCGATTATTGTGACACTTGCGCTGATTATTGCCATATGGCTGATTCTGGCAAAACGAAAAGAACAAGAGGAGGAAAGAGCCATGGAAGAAGAAGCTGCAAAAGAAAAAGCGGAAAGGAAACGGCTGATTGCAGACCTTGAAAATTTCATCAGCCTACCTGAACAAAGGCAAAAAGAAATCAGCAAAGTCCTCGATGAAAGAGATGTGTATATCGGAGGAGGCGAATGGAATTTTCTGAAAATGTGGATTCAATCTCCATTGAACAAATATCAGCGGCAAATAATGGCTCCATTGATTCAGGAAGAAAGTATGGTTCCTGAAATCATGCAGTATTTCATAAATGCCTTTGATGACCTGCCGGACAGTGAGACTGGTTATGAGAACTGCCTGTTTCTTCTTCAGATGAAATGGGCGCCAAAATATAAAACTGCAGATATCAATCCTCTTTGTCGTTATGTCGCAAGGCATCTGAAGGGCACCGGTATCAAGCCAATCGACTGCGACGATATGATTGTCGACAGGCCATGTTATCTCAAGTCTGAAATACGGTCAGTCAATCAGCGACAGAAAGACGGGAAACTGTATTATGACATAAAAAATGCACAGAATGTCAAACTGTATGTATTTGACGACACCGTTGAATTCATGGATAACTCGCACTGGCGTATAAATATCCCGTTGATACTTGACATAAAGGTGGATGACAGGTCTTACCATGAAGGGAATGATGGTTTATATTACATCCTGTCAATAACTTGCCAGAATAGGGGCAATATATTCCTGCTGTGCGATGCATACAATGCAGCAATGATACAGTCTGTCATACCGCAGGTAAAGCGGAGAAACATCAAGTGCGTGCAGAAAAAACCAGATGAAGCATATAGGGAACATGAAACTGCTGCAAACGGGCCGGTGCAGCCGGAGGTATCCGTTCCGGATCCAGCCGTCCTGCCGTGGATCGGACCGGATTATATCGAGGGTATTGCCGGAAAGAAGGTCATGATAGTCGGGGACTGCAGATGTCAGGATGTGCAAGAGTGGAACACGGGGTATGTTGCTGATGTCATCGGAAAGAAATATCTGTCCGGAAATACTGATATCCCGGCTTATAATGTCCTGACAAACATTGGGAAAGCCATTGCAGGAAAGGTTCTGTCCGATGAAGAGAAGGCCATTCTGTGGAACAGGCTGGCTTTCGTCAATTTCTTTCAGGAGCCTGTAGCCGATTTGAGGAAGGCTTTCGACGGACAGGTAGAGTCCGGACAGAATGCTTTCATGCAGGTGATCGAGAAATATGCCCCGGACCGGATAATCGCCTGCGAACCGTTGTACGGCTATCTTCCTGACAAAGGTCATCAGGGACCTGAAGTCAGGCTTTCTTCTCCGTGGAAAGACGGGAAACTCTACAGCACGGAGACCTGGATATATCCTCTGCCTTATGGCAGGGAATGTAATGTAATGCCGATAGCCAATCCTGGTGGAGGCTTCCCGTGGGACTATTGGCATGAACTTATAATTGAATTTCTTAAATAAAATTATATGGGTGATACATTCAAATTCTGGCTGACGGCAAATTTTGGTATCATATTGACAATTATCGTATTTCCAATATCTGCATTAGTGCTGTATGCAGGTGATGCGATAGAGCAGTCCGGTGGAAATTATTGGGAGTACCTGGCTGCTGTTGCGGCATTTGCATTATTTGTGGCTTTCCCTGGAAAGAAAGTCGCAGACAGTTTTTCAATTTATTTGCTGATTTTATTTTTCGGGCTTGCAGGACTGTTTGCATTGACCTGTATAGAGCATGATGTTCCGGACAATATCACAATAGATATTGTATTGAAATCAGGTTATTTCATATTCGGCTGTGTGTGTCTTGTCGTCTCATGGGTCGTATCCGGATTGCTGATGCCGTTTGTCAGTGCGAACATAGATGAGATAGTTTCCAGAAGCATGAGATTTCGCAACAGTAATGTGGACTTGTTCGAATTCAAGTGGAAATATTTGATAGCATTGTTCCTCGACATCTCGCGTGCCATTTTCGGCAATGTCGCCATGCTTGTTTTTATAATAAAACTTTCATGATGATTCCCGTTTGAATATGAGGGTGAACTCAAAAGTGACTTTTGGTCACCCTCAAACGTCTTTCTTCGAAAGCCCATTTATTTTTGCCTCAAAGACATTATTACTCGTTATGGTTGCCTTTGCGGATAGGAATCAGTATGACAGATTCTGGGAAAAACTGAAGTCGGACGCCACAATCAAGAAATTGATACGATCACTTTAAATTGTCGGTTATATGGTAAAAGACTTGTTCAGCAGATATATCTGGCTGGTTGAGACGGTTTACAGGGCCGGACGGCTGACTTTCGAGGAAATAAACGAGAGGTGGCTGCGGACTGATATGAGCGGTGGGGAAGGCCTTCCGCTCAAGACCTTCCACAATCACCGCCAGGCGATAGCAGACATTTTCGGTATTGATATAGAATGTAACAGGAAAGGAGGCTATTATTACTATATCGGAAATGCTGATGACATAGAGAAAGGCGGAATCAGGTCATGGCTCTTGAACACTTTTGCCCTCAACAATCTCATAAACGAAAGCCATCATCTTAAGCATCGCATTCTTTGCGAGGACATTCCTTCCGGGCAGAAGTTCCTCGCACCGGTAATCGAGGCCATGAAAGAAAGTGTATGTGTAGAACTGACTTACAAGAACTTCTGGAAGGAAGAACCGTTTGTGACAGAGGTGGAGCCGTACTGCGTAAAGGTGTTCAGGCAGAGGTGGTATATGCTTGCCCGTTGTCCGGAACATGACGGCCTACGTATATACTCTCTCGACAGGGTTGAAGATATGAAGCTGACTGAAAATAAATTTCTCTTTCCGGTGGATTTTGATGCCGGGTCATATTTTTACAACAGTTTTGGGATAATCGTCTATGACGGTTCTCCCGCTGAAACGGTAAGACTCAGGGTCTATGACAGTAAAAGGAAGTACTTTAGGACTTTGCCGTTACATCATTCCCAAAGGGAGGTAGAAATACGCGATGATTATTCGGTATTCGAATATTTTGTATCCCCAACTTTCGACTTCCAACAGGAAATCCTTTCCCATGGGGACGAGGTGGAAGTACTTGCACCTGAACATTTTCGCAGGGAGGTCGGGGATATTGCAGGAATAATGGCAAGTTATTATCAGGACATCGGAAGACATTGACAATTAATTCTAAATAGTACCTGCTTCGTGATCGGCATAACATCGATAGTCATTATGAGCCGAAACCAATAAATTATGTGTACGAAAAAATGAAAAATCCTCTGAAAAATCAGAGGATTTCAGTTGGATACCCGGAGCCGACCTCTTCTCGAACCGATTTCTTGCTGATTTAGAGCGGATTTGGGCTCTGCGGTATTACATTCCTGACCCGAATAGACCTGATTATTCGGAAAATATATGAAGTGGATTCTATGCTCGAATCGAAATGATTTATATGGTAATTCCATTGCGGTTTTTCTCTGTTTTTCTCTTTCCCATGCCCGTACATAGTATATAGAGGGGAGGAAGCGTTAAAAATAACAACTGTTATCCACCTTATTTTTCTAGACGCGATAGGCAGGTATAATAGACAGCATACAGTTTGGTATGATGATTTTGTCTGTTGCTTCAATTTGATTCATATTCTACTATGCTTGACTTTTTTACTTGACTTGCCTATATATTTACAAGGACAGGTAAAATAACGCCTGATGATTAAGTATGATGACATACAAGAGACAATACAGGGAATTGTCGGATGAAACAAAGGATAAGATAGCCGCTGCAAACCGGAACAGACCTAAATCTGAAATCCATCGTCAGAGAATTAGCCAAGCCATGAAGAAGTATTGGAAGGCGATTCCTCACCGTCCGGCAAGTGGCATTTAACCAATTATCAAGGTTAAGTTTTCGGTTTTTTGAGGACAGACAATAATAACAAGGGAAATGAACAACAGGATTGATAACATTAGACCGTATAAAGATAATCGCACCATTGGAATGTGTTGCTATCATCAGACAAGAGGCATTCGAGGTCAAGACAAAAAACAATGCTATAATATCAATGTCATACACACAGACAAGCCCGTGCAAATTATATGTTGAGGTAGACTATAAGGAACAGGAAACGGTAATTGAGTTCACGGGCAAAATACTTATGGACGCTTA